>JANLPN010000544.1:0-14259 GCA_031367285.1 Betaproteobacteria bacterium
GCCATGCTGCGCACTTCGGCGCTAAATAACGTTGCCCTGGGCCTGTGGCTGGCCGGCGAGCGCTGGAGCGTGGCGCGGCACAAGGCCATGCAGGGGCTGCAGCGTGTGGGCCTGGCCGACCTGGCCGCGCGCAACGCCAGGACCTTGTCGGGTGGCCAGCAGCAGCGACTGGCGCTGGCCCGTGCCTGGGTACGCCGGCCCCAGGTGCTGCTGCTGGACGAGCCCACGGCCAGCTTGGACCCGCATGCCAAACGCGAGGTCGAGGCGCTGATGGCCGAGTTTGCCGCGGGCACGGGCGACCAGGCCATGACCCTGATTTTTGCCAGCCACAACCTGGGGCAGGTCAAACGCCTGGCCAGCCGCGTGGTGTACCTGGAACACGGGCGTGTGCTGGCCGACCTGCCCGTGAACGATTTTTTCAACACGCCGCTGCTGCAACGGGTCTCAAAGGCGGCACATCTGTTTGTCAAAGGAGAACTGGTATGAGTATGAGTATCGGAAGACTGCTTTTCACGGCGCTCTGCATTGCGGCAATCACGGCGGCGCAGGCCCAGACTATCGTGATGGCGTCCACCACTTCGACCGAACAGTCGGGCCTGTTCCCCTACCTGCTGCCGGAGTTCAGGAAGGCCAGCGGCATCGACATCAAGGTGGTGGCGGTAGGCACGGGACAGGCACTGGACATGGGGCGCCGTGGCGACGCCGACGTGTTGTTCGTACACGACCAGGAAGCCGAGGAAAAAATCGTGGCCGAGGGTTTTGCGGTCAAGCGTTTTCCGGTGATGTACAACGACTTCGTGTTGGTCGGCCCGGCCGGTGACCCGGCAAAAACAAAAGGCAGGGACATTGTGGCGGCGCTGCACAAGTTGTCCGCCGCCAACATCGGTTTTATCTCGCGCGGCGACAAAAGCGGTACCCACGCGGCCGAGCTGCGTTACTGGAAACTGGCCGGTGTCGCCGATACCAAAGGCAGCGGCTACCGGGAATGCGGCTGCGGCATGGGGCCGGCGCTCAACATCGCATCCGGCAGCGGCGCTTACGTGCTGGCGGATCGCGGTACCTGGCTGAACTTCAAGAACCGGGCGGACCTGGTTGTGCTGGTCGAGGGCGACACGCGGCTTTTCAACCAGTACGGCGTCATGGTGGTGAACCCGGCCAAACACCCGAATGTCAAGGTGGCGGACGCGCAGAAGTTTGTCGACTGGGTAATCTCCGCGCCCGGGCAGGCCGTGATTGCAGGCTACAAGATCGGCGGCGAGCAATTGTTTTTTCCGAATGCGGGCACGGCGAGGTAGGTGCTGGCTGCCAGCCGCCGTTCACCGTGCGCTTGTCCAACCGCAGCACCATCGCCCGCGCAAGCACCAGCCGGGTTACGGCCGTTTTAGCCCGAGTTTGCGGTACACGGTGGCGCGGCTTACGCCCAGGCGCAAGGCGGCCTTGGCCACATTGCCTTTGGCGTCGTCCACGGCCTTGCGGATCAGTGCGGTTTCTATGTCTTTAAGCCGGCGCTGGTCCTGCGCGGCAGGTGCACCGTGCGCCAGCAGGCTCAATGTGCCAGCGGTGCCGTTGGTACCCGCCGCAGGCTGGGCCAGCGTCTGCAGCCGCAAGCCCGACCACAGCGGGACTTCCAGCACCTCGGGTGCACCACCTGCCGCGTCAAAAAAAACCTCGAACGGCAGGGCGAACAACTCGCTGCAGTGGGTGCGCGCCAGCGCGGCAGTCGCAGCACCCGCCAGCTGCGGCACCATCTGGCGCGCCGCGCTGTTGCTGGTGGTGACGTAGCCATCCCCGTCCAGGCCAATCAGGCCGTCGGCGTCTTCACCCAGGTGGTGGCCGGGCCAGTTCAGGCGCAGCAACACGGTGTGGGGCTGGTGCAGGGCCAGCGTGTTTTCTATGCTGCGTGCCGACTGCGTGACCAGGTGTTTTAGCTCGGGGCGCTCCGGCGTGTCCACACCGGTCAGGTCCAGCATGCCCACACACTGCCCGCTCGGGCCAAACAGCGGCGCACCGGCACAGCTGTAGCTCGACGTGGCGACAAAAAAGTGTTCACCACGATGCAGCCAGACCGGTTGCAGCTCGGTCAACGCCGCGCCTATGGCGGTGGTGCCCACACTGCGTTCCGACAGGTCCACACCGATACGCGTGATCAGGTCGGCACGCCGGTCGCGCCGGTCAATCGGGCCGTTGACATCCACCACCACGCCCTGTGCGTTGGTCAGGATGGCGAAATAACGCGTATGGGCCAGGGCCCGGCCCAGCTGCTGCAATACCGGGCGCGCGGCCTGGGTCAAGGCCTGGTTGGCGTCACCCGTGCGGCGCATCGCGGCGGCTGACAAGGCATCAAAAGCCACCGCCTGCTGCGCCTGGTGCCCGAGCGCCAGGCAGCGTTGCCAGGAGCGCTCTATCCACGGCTCCACCAGTCCACCGCTGCCCGACGCGTGGTCGCGCAGCAACGCATGGCGTGCACGGGTGATGGCGTCCAGGCGCGCCAGTGGGGCGACTGCGACAGGATGGGGAGCGCTGCTTTGCGTGGCCGGCATGGTGGTGCGCCAGAGCTTACACCGGGTTTGCGGCCCGGACCCGGAGATCGGCCCACACCGTTACCATGTGCCCATGAACTACCTGGAAGCAGCGCTGGCTGCAGCACACGCAGCGGCTGAAGTGGTACGGGCCGCAGCGGCCGACCCCGGTTCATTACAGATCCGGGAAAAGAAGCCCAATGATTTTGTCACCCAGGTGGACCTGGCCAGCGAGCAGGCCATCGTGCGCGTGCTGCTGGGCGCTTTTCCAGGGCACGCCGTGCGCGGCGAAGAGTCGCAAGAGGCACACGGCAATCCGGGTGCCGACCATGTCTGGATCGTTGATCCGCTCGACGGCACCACCAATTTCATCCATGGTTATCCGGCCTACAGCGTAAGTATTGCCCTGGCCATCGGCGGGCGTATTGAACACGGCGTGGTGCTCGATGTTTGCAGCGGCGAGGTCTACCACGCCAGCCTGGGGCAGGGTGCGTTCCGCAATACCGTGCCGCTGCGGGTCGCGCCGCGCGCCGGCCTGGACGGTGCCCTGGTGGCCACCAGTTGCCCGTACCGGCCGGGGCCGGGCTTCGATGCCCATATGCGGATGCTGGGCGAGGTCATGGGGCGGGTGGCGGCCATTCGCCGCTCGGGCTCGGCGGCGCTGGATCTGGCCTGGGTGGCGGCCGGCCGTTGCGACGCGTCGTTCGATCTGGGCCTGAACGCCTGGGACGTGGCGGCCGGCAGCCTGCTGGTGACCGAGGCGGGCGGGCGGGTCGGCAATTTCCACGGCGGGCCGGATTTCCTGGAGAAGCGGGAATGTATGGCGGCCAATCCCGAGGTGTTTGCAGCGCTGGGCGCTGTATTGCTGCCGTTTGCGCCGCAGGGTGCGTAAGAAAAATTTCAAGCCTCGGGTGTCACAGAGGCATCACCCGGCCTCTCTATACTCGCCCCATGTCATCCATTCAGCTGCTCAACGTCGTCAAGGATTGGGGTGGCAGCAAGGCGCTGGACAACATCTCCCTGAGCATCGAACCTGGCAGCTTCTGCGTGTTGCTGGGCCCGTCCGGCTGCGGCAAGTCCACCACGCTGCGCATCATTGCCGGGCTGGAGTCGGCCAACAGCGGCCAGGTATTTGTGGATGGCAAAGACGTCACGCACGAGCCGCCGGCCAAACGCGGCATTGCCATGGTGTTCCAGAACTACGCGCTGTTCCCGCACCTCAGTGTGGCCGACAACATTACCTTTGGCCTGTCGGTGCGGCGTGTGGATGCCACGGAGACAGCGCGGCGCCTGCAGTCCACCGCCGATCTACTGGGCCTGGAAAGACTGCTGGAGCGCAGGCCTTCCCAGCTCTCGGGCGGGCAACAACAACGCGTGGCCCTGGGCCGCGCCCTGGTGGCGCAGGCCAAGGTGTGCCTGATGGACGAGCCGCTGTCCAACCTGGATGCCCAACTGCGCCAGGAGATGCGCCACGAATTGCGCGAACTGCAGCAGCGCCTGGGCCTGACCGTGGTCTACGTCACGCACGACCAGACCGAAGCCATGAGCATGGCTGACCAGGTGGTGCTGCTCAACAAGGGGCGCATAGAACAGTCGGCCGCGCCGCGTTTGTTGTATTCCGCGCCGGCCACGACTTTCGCGGCCCGGTTTATCGGTACACCGGCCATGAACCTGCTGCGGCTGGACAAGGGCAACATCGCCGGCAGCCAGATCGCGGTGCGCCATGCCGGCGCCTTGCTGGGCATCCGGCCCGAATCCGTTGCGCTGCAAGGCAATGTGCCGGCCACCGTGCAAAGCCTGGAATACCTGGGCGCCGACCTGGTGTTGCGTTGCGCCGTGGGCACCGAGCTGATCACCGTGCGCGCCGACGGCAAGTCCGAGGTGGCCGCCGGTGCGCAGGTGGGGTTGCAATGGCCCGCGCAGGCAGAGCATTATTTTGATTCGCAGGGGGGCAGGGTGGCTTGAGCCTAAAACCAGGCCCACCAGGCCCGCCCTTTCTCTAATCCATCCGTTCATTTACCACTCAAGGAGATCAAGCATGCAACGCAGAACCTTCAACCACGCCATCGCTGCCACGGCGCTGACCCTTGCCATCGCGCCGCTGGGCGCTTATGCGCAGGCGCAAACCGAGATTTCGTTCTTTTACCCGGTGGCCGTCGGCGGGCCGATTGCAAAATTCATCGACGACTTCGCGGCCGACTTCAGCAAGGAGAACCCGGGCATCAAGGTCACGCCGATCTACGCCGGCAGCTACCAGGACACCATCGTCAAGGCGCTCACGGCCAACAAGTCGGGCACGCCGCCAGTGACCTCGGTGCTGCTGTCGACCGACATGTTCACGCTGATCGACGAAGAAGCCATCGTACCCATCGACAACTTCATCAAGACCGCCGACGACAAGGCCTGGCTGGGCAGCTTCTACAAAGCCTTCATGCAAAACAGCCAGACCGGCGGTAAAACCTGGGGCATACCGTTCCAGCGCTCGACCATCGTGCAGTACTACAACAAGGATCTCTTCAAGGCGGCCGGGCTGGACCCGAACAAGGCCCCGTCCACCTGGGTCGAGCTGGCTGATTACGCGAAAAAGCTCACCGTCAAGGATGCTTCCGGCAAGGTCACGCAGTACGGCGTGCAGATACCGTCCAGCGGTTTCCCGTACTGGCTGTTCCAGGCGCTGGCGATAGAGAACGACGTGGTCATGGCCAACGATGCCGGCAACGCGGTCAAGTTCGACGACCCCAAGGTCATCGAGGCGCTGCAATACTGGATCGACCTGACCAAGCAGGGTTCGCACCCGGCCGGTATCGTGGAGTGGGGCACCACGCCCAAAGACTTCTTCGAGAAGAAGGTCGCCATGATGTGGACCACCACCGGCAACCTGACCAATGTCAAGACCAACGCCAAGTTCGATTTTGGCGTGGCCATGTTGCCGGCCGGCAAACGCAAGGGCTCGCCCACCGGCGGTGGCAATTTCTACATCTTCAAGAAGTCCACGCCGGCCCAGCAGGAGGCCGCTTTCAAGTTCATCAAATGGATTACACAGCCTGAACGTGCGGCGCTGTGGAGCATGGAAACCGGCTACGCCGCTACGTCGGAAGCGGCTTACAACACCGATACGCTGCGCAAATACGGCCGCGACTTCCCGCCGGCGCTGGTGGCGAAAGACCAGCTGCCGTTTGCCATGGCCGAGTTTTCGACCCATGACAACCAGCGTGTGACCAAGGCGTTGAACGACGGCCTGCAAGCCGCCCTGACCGGCACCAAGACCGCTGCGCAGGCGATGCAGGATGCACAGAAGGAAGCCGACCGGTTGCTGCGCAGCTACAAGTAGACAAGCGTAGTGCGCGCGGTTCATGCGTATTTGCTGTTGCTGCCGGCCTTTGTGCTGCTGGTGGCATTTACGCATTACCCGGCTGTCGCCACGCTGATCGACAGCTTCTACTCCACACCCAAAGGCTCGCGCCCAGGCGTGTGGGTGGGACTGGAAAACTACGAGGTGATGGTGAACGACCCGGTGTTCTGGCAGGCGGCCAGCAACAACCTGTGGTTTGCGCTGGCCACCATACCGTGTTCCATCGGTATCGCGCTGGGCATGGCACTGTGGGTCAACGAACGTATGGCAGGGCGTGGCTTCCTGCGCATGGCGTATTTCACGCCCACCGTGCTGCCCATGATTGCGGTGGCCAATATCTGGCTATTTTTCTACACGCCGGGTTACGGTCTGCTGGAGCAGATCACCGGCCTGTTCGGCCTGCCCTCGCACAACTGGCTGGGGGACCGGCACACCGCGCTGGGCGCCATCACCCTGGTGGCGGTGTGGAAGGAGTCCGGCTTCTTCATGATCTTCTACCTGGCCGCGCTGCAAAGCCTGAGCCCGAGCCTGCGTGAAGCGGCGGCTATTGAGGGCGCATCGCGCTGGTATTTCTTTCGCCGCGTATTGTGGCCGCTGCTGATGCCGACCACGCTGTTTGTGATGATCAACGCGGTGATCAACGCCGTGCGTATGGTGGACCACGTGGTGGTGCTCACGCGCGGCGGCCCCAACAACGCGTCCACCCTGCTGCTGTACCACCTGTTCACGGTGGGCTTCAGCTTCTGGGACACCGGGTATGCGGCGGCAATTACCGTGGTGCTGCTGGCCGTGCTGGCCATCGTGGCGCTGTTCCAGTTTTTTGTGCTGGACCGCAAGGTCCACTACAAGTAGAGCCGTTGAGCCCAATGAACCACGCCGTGCAGACCCGTCTGGTCTATAACGATCCCGGCTGGCTGGACACCATCGCGGCCTGGGTGCTGGCGTTGTTGTGGATACTGCCGCTGGTCTATGCGGTGTGGACGGCCTTCCACCCATCGGAGTTTTCTACCCGGTTCTCATTGTTCGCACCGCTCACGCTGGACAATTTTGCACGGGCCTGGGTCGCCGCGCCGTTTGCGCGCTACTTCCTCAACACCACGCTGCTGGTGGCCATGATCCTGGCCTGCCAGCTGGTACTCAGCACACTGGCGGCCTACGCGTTTGCGCGTTACGAGTTCGTGGGCAAAAACGTGCTGTTTGCGCTGGTGCTGGTGCAACTCATGATCATGCCCGACATCCTGCTGGTGGAGAACTACAAAACCATGGCCCGTCTGGGCCTGGTGGACACCTTGCTGGCCATTGGCCTGCCGTATTTTGCGTCGGCGTTTGCGATCTTCTTGCTGCGCCAGACCTTTCTCGGTATCCCCAAGGAACTGGACGAAGCGGCGCGGGTGGAGGGGGCCAGCGCCATGCAGGTTTTGTGGCGCGTGTACGTGCCGCTGGCCCGGCCGGTGTACACGGCTTTTGCGCTGGTGTCGGTGAGTTTTCACTGGAACAACTTTTTGTGGCCGGTAATCATCACCAACAGCGTCACCTCGCGCCCGCTCACGGTGGGCCTGCAGGTTTTTTCCAGCGGCGACCAGGGCGTGGACTGGTCCATCATCACCGCCGCCACGCTGATGACGTCGGCGCCGCTGCTGATAGGCTTTCTGCTGTTCCAGCGCCAGTTCGTGCAGAGCTTCATGCGCGCCGGCATCAAGTGAGGTTTATGGCATGAAACTCATCACCTGGAACGTGCAATGGTTCTGCGGCCTGGATGACGTGGTGAGCGTCGAGCGCATCGTGGCCGAGGCGCGCGGCATGGCGGACTTTGATGTGTTGTGCCTGCAGGAGGTGGCCGTCAACTACCCGCATCTCACCGGCAATGCGGGCTTCGACCAGGTGGCACGGCTGAGAGCCTTGTTGCCGGGTTTTGAAGTGTGTTTTGGCGCGGCGGTCAACGAGCTGGGTCGCCATGGGCAACAGCAGCAATTCGGCAACCTGGTGGCCACGCGCCTGCCGCTGGCACAAGCCCAGTATTACCCGCTGCCGTACCCGGCCGACGGTGGTGTGCGTTCCATGCCGCGCATCTGCGCCAGCGCCACGCTGATGGCGCCGTTCGGCCCGCTGCGGGTGATGACGACCCACCTGGAGTTCTACTCCACGCGCCAGCGGCTGGCCCAGGCCCAGGCGCTGGTGGACATCCATGCCCAGGCCTGCGGCCATGCGGCGCATCCGCCGCTGGACGACGAAACCGGTGCGCCGTTCCAGAACAAGGTACACACGGCCAGTGCCGTCCTGTGCGGCGACTTCAACTTTGAGACCGGCAATACGGAATACGCGCTGATCCAGGGCGCGCCAACCGCCGATGCCAGCGGTCTCAGCGACGCCTGGCGCGTGCTGCATGGCGACAAACCGCACGACGCTACCTTTCGCCTGTTCGACCGCCGTTACGGCCCGGTGCCAATTGCCTGCGACTTTGTGTTCGTGAGCGAGGATTTGAAGCCGCGTGTCCGGCGCATGGAGGTCAACATGCAGACTCGCGCATCCGACCACCAGCCGGTGCTGCTGGAATTAGGCTGATCCACTTTGATGCCTGGGCGTCTATCCGCGCCAGGTAATGCGGTAGATCGCACCCGCGTAGTCGTCGGCCACCAGCAGCGAGCCATCCGGAAGCACCAGCACATCGGCCGGCCGCCCCCATACGTCGCCGCCCTGTTGCCAGCCGGTCGCAAAAGGCTCGTAGGCCACGGCCTTGCCGTCTTGCACACGCACCAGCGACACCTGGTAGCCGATTTTTTCGCTGCGGTTCCAGGAGCCGTGTTCGGCTATGAAAATCTGGCCGCGGTAAGCCGGCGGGAACATGTTGCCGGTGTAAAAACGCATGCCCAGCGAGGCCACGTGCGGCCCCAGCTTCTGCGCCGGCGCGGTGAATTCGGCGCACTTGCGTTTGGCACCGAACTCCGGATCGGCCAGGTCGCCGCCGTGGCAGTACGGAAAACCAAAATGCATGCCGGCACGCGGCGCGTGGTTGAGTTCGTCGGGTGGAATGTTGTCGCCCAGCAGGTCGCGGCCGTTGTCGGTAAACCATAACTCCCTGCTCTGCGGCTGCCAGTCAAAACCCACCGTGTTGCGCACGCCGCTGGCAAAGGTTTCCATGGCACTGCCGTCGGGGTTCATGCGCAGGATGTTGCCGTGTTGCGGGCCGGGCTCGCACACATTGCAGGGCGCACCCACCGGCACATACAGCTTGCCGTCCGGGCCGAAAGCGATGAACTTCCAGCCATGGTGGGTTTCGCCCGGCAGCTTGTCGGTTACCACCACGGGAGGCGGCGGGAAGTTCTTCACCTTCTCCACCTCGTCGTAACGCAGGATGCGGCTCACCGCCGACACGTAGAGGCTGCCGTCCCTGTAAGCCACACCGGCCGGGGACTTCAGGCCGCTGGCGATCTGCGTCACACCCTGGGTCTTGAAGCTGGCATCGTATTTGACCGCATGCACCTTGCCAGCCTGCGTGGAGCCCACAAACACCGTGCCCCCCTGCGGCGCGTCGTAACGGCCCAGCGCCATTTGTCTGGCGTTGTCCACGCGCGCCCACAGCTCGATGGCAAAGCCGGGAGGCAACTTGATGCGCTCCAGCGGTGGTGGCGTCTGGGCCGTTGCGGCTGTAACGAGCAGAGCCAGAGCGAGGAGACGAATCAGACAAAGGCATATTCCGCGCATGGTGCTTCCTTGTTTGCAGTGGCACAGGTTCCGCAATTTTGCGTAGCTGCAAAGGCCCTAGTTCCTGAATTCCGCGCTCGCCACGCCGGCCATTCCCATGGCCGTGAGCAGAGCCTTGTCCAGCGTGGCCAGTGGCAACGCGCGCCGCAACGCCAGTTCAAGGTAAGCCGCGTCGTAAGTGGTGAGGCCGTGGCGCGCGGCAAGCGCATCCATGGAGTCCATGCGTACTGCCTCGCGGTCTATGCGCAGGCGCAGCGCTGAGGCGGCTGCGACGAACTCCCGGCGCTTATTCTCATCAATGCGTTTGCGCCGTTGTGCGCTCAGAAAAAGGTTGCCCATTTCAAGCAGCCACAAAGCAGGTATCCAGACATCGTGGGTGGAAGTGGCATGTAATGCGGCTTCGGTAAACGGCGTGGCCTCATCGGGCAGAAACCAGGCGGCGGTAACCGACGCGTCAACAATGATGCCCGACATCAGCGACGTCCGTGGGTAATCAAGTCATGGCTCTTGAGCCGGCCCAGGCTGACGCCCTTACGGCTGGCGTGCAGGCTGGCTATTGCCTCGAGCGCGCGCTGCTGGCTGTTGTCGGACTCGGGTGCCGCCAGGCGAGCAACCACCTTGCCCCGACGGGTGATGACAAACTCCTCGCCACCCTGTACACGATCAATCAATTCAGAAAGCCGGTTCTTGGCCTCGAACAATGCAATGGCAGTCATGGGGATCCCCGCAGTTAACCTTACCTTACGTGCCATTATATCTAGCTAGCTAGCTAGATCGAATCGATGGGCCGTTGCGACAACCAACAACTCGGACGGCGTACCGGTGCACTTGCCCGGACCGCCGCGTCAGGAATGGTGCCGGGACTTGATCTGCGCGAGTACAGACTCGGCATGGGAACTCCTTTGAGCGTTGCTACAAACGGTCGCACCAATAGGCTTCGGTGCGGTAAGGAAACACAATGCTGGCCTGACCGCGCAGCGCGGGATGCGACGCGACCAGTGCCTCCAACTGCCCGGCCACTTGGGCCTTCTCCGGGGCGGCGAGCGCAGCGATAAAACTCACCGATAAAAACCGGTCAATGATGACCTCTTGTGCGCTCCCCACGTGCTGGTAGGAAAACAGGCGCTGCTGGAGCGGCGCGAAATAGCGGCCCGCGAACGGCTTGCGCCAATCGCCTTTGTAGAAACGCGGCGCATCGCCCTCGTAGGGCGTAATGATGTCGGTGATGGCCTTGACCCAGTCCAGCGATTCGTCACGCACATTCCATACCAGGCCCAGCTGGCCGCCTGGCTTGAGCACGCGGTGGATTTCTGCCAGCGCCGCATCGGTGGCAAACCAATGGAAGGCCTGGGCGCACAACACCGCGTCTGCCGACCCTGCACCCAGCGGCATGGCCTCGGCACTGCCGGCAACGGCGCGCACCTGAGGCAGGCTCTTCGTTAACAGGGCGCGCATCGCGTCCACCGGCTCCACGGCCGTCACGCCGGCACCCGTCTGCAGCAGCAGCCGGGTGAATTTGCCCGTGCCCGCGCCCAGGTCCACCGCGACCTTGCCGGCTGCCAATGTCAGGTCCTGCGCCAGCCAGGGCAACAGGTCGGAGGGGTACTCCGGCCGGCCCCGTGCGTAGGTGGATGCTTCGCTGGAAAACCCTTGCTGGGCGGCGTTATGTATTTGGGTCATGCCGCCATTCTCAACGAAGTGCCTGGTCAAAGAATGCCGGAACATCGCCCTGCAGCTGGCGCAGAAAAACCTGCCGCTTGAAGCCCGGCGGGTCGGCCGCGATGTCGCCGTCCTCCGTAGCAATGGCCATGCCGGGCGTGTCCATAAAGGCAAAGTGCCAGGCATTGGGCACCCGGCGGAACTGTGCCGCCGGGAAATTTTTTGCAATCCACTCGCCATGGAAGCGCGGTACCAGGAAGCGGTCCCGGTCCGCGCTGTAAATGGCTGCGGGCACCTGAACATGCACGAACGAGCGGGGGCCAAATACCGCACCCACCGGGGCCATTGCCACCACGGCCCGTACCCGCGTGTCGGTCAGCGATGGCGCCTCGATGGCAGCGGGTGGAGCGTCTGCCGCCGCTGTAGCCGCTGTGCCCATGCCGCAGAAGATTGGGTCATCCGCCTTGTGGTCCCGGCAGTGCGTGGCCATATGCGGCACATCAAGGCGCGCGCCTGCCAATGCCAGCACTGTGTAGCCGCCCGCCGAATGCCCGAGGGCGCCGACCCGTGGCCCTTTGGCGTCGGCCGCGATGCGGTCCTTCCATTCGGGGTCGCGCAACAGTGCGGTGATCACCTGCGATGCCTGCTGCGGCCGCTCGGTAAAAAAACGCTCCGGGCTGGTCTTGAGCAAGGAGCGGTCCTGCCAGTTGTCGCCAGGGTGGCGCAGCGCGGCCACCAGGTAGCCATGCCGTGCCAGGGCTTCGGCCAGGCTCCCCTGGCCCAGCTCGGAGCCGCCCGTGCCGTGGCTCAGCACGATCAGGCCCTTGACCTTGTCGTCCGGTTTGGCCGACATCGCCACCCGGGGCGAGAACGGACCCATGGCAATGCTGCGTTCCGGTGCCTGCGTGGGGTAATACAGGGCCACCACGGTAGGCGCGGCCCCCGGCGCAGGCGCTGGAATGGTGATCTGGCGGAACCCGGCCTGGGTTGTTGCCATGGCTTGCGTGGCCAGCAACAGGCTTGCAAGAGTCATGAAGAGTCGGCGCAGGAATGGGTGCATGGTCAGGCTCCTCGGCGTGTGTTGGTAGGTAACATGACGCGATGCTAAAAGCGCTGACCCCGGTGGGCGGATCAATTGCGATGGAATGCGGATTGGGCGGCGTGAAACCGCGTATGCGCCGACTCAGTAGGTGCCCCTAAGGAATAACGGCCTCTGCGTAGGTGCCTGGGCGGGCGGCATTGACGGCCTTGACGACAACGTCCACCGCAGTCCTGATGCGTGGCTAGCTGGTAGTACCCAGAACCACTATCGCAATATGACGAGACCCAAGATCCTGCTGGTATTTGAGATTGGTGTCGGTGGTCACCAGCACCTCGAAGGCCTGGCCTTCGGCAGCGGCCAACAATTCGCCGTTCTTGAGGGTGGACCAACCAAGTTCGTATGCAGTGGAAACCGCGTGACCCGCCAGCAGGTGCCTCAATGGCGCCGGGGTGCCTTGGTCGAACAGTATGCGCACTTACGCGGTGGCCAGGGCGCTGCGTGCCGCGTGCTCCAGCACGGCGCGAGCCTGCTCAAGGGTAACGCCGGGGAAGAGCTGAGCGAACTCGCCAACCGGCACGCCGTCTTCGAGGTTTTCGAAGAGAGCCGCTACGGGCACCCGTGAGCCGCGAAACACCCATGCTCCGCTAACGCGCTCGGCGTCGCGTTCCACTGCCGCACAACTTGACCAATCCATCATGGCTGAGATGGTAGCACCGAGGGACATTTGATGTGGTTCCTTAAGCCTCATGTACAGCTATTTGGAAGGGCGCTACCTCGGATGCTTCCAAGAGCATCGCCTCGCGCTGAAACCACGCCGACGAAACATTGTCGCTAAGCCTCAAAAACATGCTGCCGATGGTATGTAAGGAATTCGGTAAGTGGACGGAATTTCTCTGGGACGGCCATCGGTTTGCCGTCGTACGCCATAAGCGCCGAGCTAAAGAAGTGATCCGTGGGTTTTGCCTGCTTTCTGGAAACACGTACAGTCATGTCTTCCGCGATGGCGATGACCCCGGCGTCGAACGCTTTGTCATGCAGCACCGACAAGCACAGGCCGTTTCTGGGATTGAGTCGGTTGGTCGCCTCAACCCGCCATGGCACGATGTGGCTAGCGACCAGCAGTCTGGGGACAGACAGCCCCGAAATGCAGCAGCGGTAGTTGTAGGCGCTAAGTACGGATCGCCTGAAAAAGTCCTGGCCAACGCGGCTTGTAGTCTGAACCGCTCTGTTGGAGCCTGTGTAGTCGACCACCTCCCCCGGCAAAGTTATTCCGTCGATAGTGGTTTCTGGTCCACCGGGCGCTCCAAACATGGCTGTCGCACGATGCGACTCTATGGCGAAGTGTTCCCAGTCGGCCTGCATTTCTTCCCACATCGCCCCATCTGCCGCCGATGCGCCATCCAGGCCTTTCCGGCCTGAAGAGGTTATTGTCGGATCGAGGCTGGCGATGTTGGTCAGCTTCATCGCCAAGGCCGACGATGTTCTGCCGATCAGTTCGGCGTACTTGATGATCTGGGGATTGCGTGCGTGCATCTTTCCGAACGGCATCTGACAATACAGATTAAAAGCCACCAGCAGTTGCGGACGCGTCCAGCCAGTTCTTGTCGCCATTCGGTTCTCCAGAGATTGACGCTGAAGCCATCGCCAATATGCCATTTGTACACCGAACTGCCCATGTTGCGGGGATGACTACGGTTGCTTCTTTGGTTGACTGGGTGCTTGCCGGTACCGTGGGATAGGGCGCATCGGATACTTTGGCGAGGCCAGATAAGCAAGTTAAAGTTGCCGCATGGACAAAGCCGCACTTCCACCACAATTGCATGCTGCATTGGCCGCAGACGGCCCAGTATTGAAGGCCATACTGCTGCGATTTCCAAATGCACTGGCGGTCTACGCGTTTGGAAGCCAGATGCAAGGCACGGCCGGGCCCGACAGCGACCTTGACCTGGCCGTACTGGTGGCTGGTTATGCGGACCCGATTCAGT
>JANLPN010000526.1:0-19657 GCA_031367285.1 Betaproteobacteria bacterium
TGTGACGGATGGGCGCAGAGCTGCCGGGATCAGGGACTTGACGGCGTCAAGGCGCGCCACCGAGTCGCGCGTGAGTTCCGTCAAGCGCAAAAGAGCAGGGGACTCCAGCGTGGCTTGCAGTAAGGTAACCGGGTGATGGCGGCGATTCATGAAACCGGTCATTGAGCAAAGGTTTGGATGCATTTGATTATCACGGATGCGTGGCTTGCCAGGAGTCGGGCAATACATCTGAGCGGCACCCGCCTGGCTTTGGCCGCGTTCGCCCTGTCGCTGGCCTTGATGGTGGTCGCGGCCGGCCTGTACCACCTGGTTTTCTTGAAGGGTGCCCGTGAGGGCTGGCCCATCATCGGTTCGCTGGTGCGTCTGGTGGTCAAAGATGAGTTTGAGCAGCGCGACAGGTTCATGCGTGAAAACCTGGATGTACTGGCGCGCAAGCTTGGCGAAATGCAAGCCAAATTGACCCAGCTCGAATCACTGGGAGAGCGCGTCTCGGGTCTTGCGGGGATCAGCGCCGCAGACATCAAGAACAAGCCTGGCCAAGGCGGGGCACTGGTTTCGGGGCGGCCCCTGACGATGGACGAGCTGCAGGTTACGCTGGCCGATCTGGGTCGCCTGACCGACCAGCGGACTGACCTGCTCACGGTGCTTGAGTCGCGTTTGTTTGACCAGAAGATGCGCAGCATGATGGTGCCGACGCAAAAGCCGGTTTTGGTCGGCAGCCTGGGTTCGGAGTTTGGCTGGCGTATAGACCCCATCACCGGGCACTCGGCGTTGCATACAGGACTCGATTTCCAGGCCGACTCCGGCACGCCGATACTGGCTGCTGCCGGCGGGGTAGTGGTGGCGCAGGAATACCATCCCGAATACGGCAACATGGTGGAAATTGACCATGGAAACGATCTTGTGACCCGTTACGCACACGCTTCAGCGGTATTCGTGAAGAAGGGTGATCTGGTGAAGCGCGGTCAGCAAATCGCCGCCGTGGGTACTACCGGACGTTCGACCGGTGCCCACTTGCATTTCGAGGTGCTGGTGCTGGGTGTTCCACAGGATCCGCAGAAATTCCTGACGGCGGGCAGCAATCTCGCGGCCAAGCAGGTAGCGGCGCTGGGTCCATCGCAAGACCTTGTGCACCCCGCTGCAAAGGCCGAAAAGCGGCGCTTCGTGCACAGGTAAAATCGCCGCACCGGTTTCGCCAGCGCCCCGCACCGCGTGCTTGTGTTTCGTGTTGGCAACCCCACTTCCTTCCTGTTTAAACAAAGGGATTGCGCCGTTCTGTTAACCCAGCTGGGTGGACCGGGCAGTCTTGCATTCATGGCCACCAATTTCCTGACCAAAATTTTCGGCAGCCGCAATGACCGCCTGCTCAAGCAGTACCGAAGCAGTGTGCAGCGCATCAACGCGAAAGAGGTCGACCTCGAGGCCTTGACCGATGATGCACTGCGTGCCAAGACCCAGGAATTCAAGGACCGCGTAGCCGGCGGCGAATCACTGGACGACCTGCTGGTCGAAGCTTTTGCCGTAGTGCGCGAGGGATCCAAGCGGGTCATGAAAATGCGCCATTTCGACGTGCAATTGCTGGGTGGAATGTCCTTGCACAACGGCAAGATATCCGAGATGGGTACCGGTGAAGGAAAGACCCTGACCGCCACGCTGCCGGTGTACCTTAACGCCTTGACCGGTAAAGGCGTCCACGTCGTAACGGTGAACGATTACCTTGCCAACCGGGACGCGCAGTGGATGGGCAAGTTGTACAACTTCCTCGGGCTCTCGGTTGGTATCAACCTGCCGCAGATGCCGCGCGAAGAAAAGCAGGCTGCCTACCGGGCGGACATCACCTACGGCACCAACAACGAATATGGCTTTGACTACCTGCGTGACAACATGGTCTACGAGGTAGCCGACCGGGTACAGCGCGGTCTCAACTACGCCATCGTGGACGAGGTGGACTCGATACTGATCGATGAGGCGCGTACGCCGCTCATCATCAGTGGGCAGGCCGAAGATCATACGAGCCTGTATCTGGCCATCAACAAAATCGTGCCAAAGCTGACGCGCCAGGAGGGCGAGGCCGACCCGCGTACCGGGGAGGGCGTCACCAAGCCGGGCGACTTCACATTGGACGAAAAAAGCCATCAGGTGTTTTTGACCGAGCAGGGACACGAGAACGCGGAAAAGATCCTGTTCGAACTGGGCCTGATCCCGGAGGGCGCGACGCTCTACGATCCCGCCAACATCACCTTGATGCACCACTTGTACGCTGCCTTGCGTGCCAATCACCTGTACCACCGGGACCAGCATTACGTGGTGCAGGCAGGTGAGATCGTAATCGTGGACGAGTTCACCGGGCGGCTGATGACCGGACGGCGCTGGAGCGACGGCCTGCACCAGGCGGTGGAAGCCAAGGAAGGCGTGGCCATCCAGCCGGAGAACCAGACCCTGGCATCGATCACGTTTCAGAACTATTTCCGGTTGTACGGCAAGTTGGCCGGAATGACCGGTACGGCCGATACGGAGGCCTATGAATTCCAGGAGATTTATGGGCTGGAGACGGTGGTCATGCCGCACAACCGGCCCAGCAAACGTGAAGACCAGCTTGACCGCGTGTACAAGACAACCCGGGAAAAATACGAGGCCGCCATCAAGGACATTCGCGAGTGTTACGAGCGTGGCCAGCCGGTACTGGTTGGCACTACGTCGATCGAAAACTCGGAAATCATTTCCCAGCTGTTGGACAAGGAGAAGTTGCCTCACCAAGTGCTCAATGCCAAGCAGCACGCGCGTGAGGCGGAAATCGTGGCACAGGCGGGGCGCCCGAAAATGATCACGATCGCGACCAACATGGCGGGCCGTGGCACCGACATCGTGCTGGGTGGCAACATAGAGAAGCTGATTCAGGAGATTGAGGCCGATCCGGCACTGGATGAGGCAACCAGGGTGCAAAAAATTGCTGACTTGCGCGCGCAATGGACCAGGGACCATGAGAGCGTGACTGCGGTGGGCGGCCTGCGCATTATTGCGACCGAGCGGCACGAGTCACGGCGCATCGACAACCAGCTGCGCGGTCGTTCCGGCCGCCAGGGCGACCCCGGCTCATCACGCTTTTATCTGAGCCTGGATGATGCCTTGATGCGTATCTTTGCCGGCGACCGCGTCAAGGCCATCATGGACCGGCTCAAGATGCCGGATGGCGAAGCCATAGAGGCCGGTATCGTGACGCGCAGCATCGAAAGCGCCCAGCGCAAGGTCGAGGCACGCAACTTTGACATGCGCAAGCAGTTGCTTGAATACGACGACGTATCGAATGACCAGCGCAAAGTGATCTACCAGCAGCGCAATGGCATTTTGGACGCGTCGGACCTGACCGCGCAGATTGCAAGCCTGCGCGAGGGCAGCGTTGCCGATCTGGTACGTCAGTACATACCGGCCGAGTCGGTGGAGGAGCAGTGGGATATCGCGACACTCGAGAAAACCTTGTCCACGGAATGGCAGATTGATCTGGCGCTGCAAGAGCTGGTGCAGACCGCGACGGCGATCACTGACGATGACATTCTGGAAAAGGTACAGGCTGCCGCGAACGCGGCTTTTGACGCCAAGGTCGCGCAAATCGGCGGCGAAAACTTCACCCAATTCGAGCGCATGGTTCTGCTCCAGAGCATAGACACCCACTGGCGCGAACACCTGAGCGCGCTCGACTATCTGCGCCAGGGTATTCACCTGCGCGGTTATGCGCAGAAGCAGCCCAAGCAGGAATACAAGCGCGAGGCATTCGAGTTGTTTGGCCAACTGCTGGACTCGGTAAAGAACGAGGTCACCAAACTGTTGATGACGGTGCGCATCCAGTCCGGTGAGCAGCTCGACCAGGCGGCGCAGGAAATGGAAAACCGGGCTGAGAGCATCAGCAACGTCACCTACACGGCGCCAACGGAAACGGGCGAAGTACAGTCGACTTTGGACGCCGAGACGGTTGCGCGCAGAGCCGGTGCTGCCGCGGCAGCCTTGCCAGCCGGCCAGACGGTGCCGCGCGTCGGCCGCAATGAGCCGTGCCCGTGTGGCAGCGGGAAAAAATACAAGCAGTGCCACGGCAAGCTGGTTTGAAAGTACAACATGCCCGTCAATTTGCCGGCTCCATCGGCCACTGAACTGCTTCTGGTCAACGGCGTGCGCCTTGGCATTGCCGAGGCCGGCATTCGCAAGCTCAATCGCAAAGACCTCACGGTCGTGTTGATAGAACCCGGCGCATCGGTGTCGGCCGTATTTACCCAGAACCGTTTTTGTGCGGCTCCGGTTCAGGTATGCCGCGAACATCTCGCCACGGGCAAGGGCGTCAGAGCCCTGCTCGTCAACACCGGAAATGCAAATGCGGGCACCGGAGCTGACGGCTTGCTGCGTGCGCGAGAGACTTGCATTGCATTGGCCAAAAGTCTGGGCCTTGCCCAGAACGAAGTGTTGCCCTTCTCCACCGGCGTGATCATGGAGCCGCTGCCGGTTGACCGCATCGAAGCCGGATTGGCCGCCGCAATATCAGATGCAAGGGAAGACAACTGGCTGCGTGCCGCCGAGGCCATCATGACCACCGATACGGTGCCCAAGGCGTTCAGTGCCCAGGCCAGGGTGGGCGGCACCACGATCACTGTAACCGGCATCAGCAAGGGGGCGGGCATGATCCGACCCAATATGGCGACCATGCTGGGCTTCATCGCAACCGACGCCTGTGTCAGCCAAGGCGTGATGCAGCAGCTGGGCCGCGAACTTGCCGAGGGTTCGTTCAATCGCATTACGGTCGACGGTGACACCTCTACCAACGACTCCCTGGTGGTGATGGCTACCAACAAGGCCGACCACAAGCCCGTTGAATCACTGGACAGCACGGATGGGAAGGCGCTGAAGGCGGCGCTTCTCGGCGTCGCCAAAAACCTGGCGCAGGCGATTGTGCGGGACGGAGAAGGTGCAACAAAATTCATTACAGTGACCGTGCGAGGCGGGCGAAGCTCCAGCGAGTGCCGCCTGGTGGCATACGCCATCGCTCATTCTCCGCTGGTCAAAACAGCCTTTTTCGCGAGTGACCCCAACCTGGGGCGAATTCTTGCCGCGGTCGGTTATGCCGGCATTGATGACTTGGATCAGGAGCTGATAGAGCTTTTTCTGGACGACGTACATGTGGCTACACGCGGAGGCCGCAACCCTGCTTATCTGGAGCAAGATGGACAACGCGTGATGAAACAGAGCGAGATCACCGTGACGGTGGACCTGGGGCGTGGCGCAGCCGACGATACGGTGTGGACGTGCGACCTGAGCCACGACTACGTCTCGATCAATGCCGACTACCGCTCCTAGAATTCGCCGGCCCTGTGCCCGGCTTTTCTTTCACCCAGATTTTTGAGTTCGCGGCATGAATGAAAAATTTGAAAGCCTGCTGGTCCGGGCGGAGCAGTTGCTGGTTCGAATCGAATCCATCTTGCCCCAGGCCCTGTCTGTGCCCGACTGGTCGGCCGCTATCGCCTACCGCTACCGCAAGCGCAGTACCGGACATGGCACGCTTGAGCCGGTGCGCCATGTGGGGTTGGTGCGGCTGGACGACCTGAAAGAAATCGATCCGCAGAAAGAGAAGATTCAGCGCAATACCTTGCAATTCGTCGAAGGCAAAGGCGCAAATAACGTGTTGCTCACTGGCGCGCGTGGAACCGGAAAATCATCCCTGATCAAGGCCTGTCTGCAGGAATATGCACCGCGTGGGCTGCGGCTGATCGAGGTGGACAAGGCCGATCTGACCGACTTGCCGGACATTGTGGACGTGGTCTGCGAGCGGCCCGAAAAGTTCATTGTGTTTTGTGATGATCTCAGCTTTGAAGAGGGCGAGCCGGGATACAAGGCGCTCAAGTCAATCCTGGATGGCTCGGTGGCTGAAACAACACCTAATGTGTTGGTGTATGCAACCAGCAACCGAAGGCATCTGTTGCCGGAGTACATGAAAGAAAACCTCAGCTACACCCGCACCGAGGACGGTGAGGTGCATCCCGGAGAGGTGATCGAAGAAAAGATTTCGCTCTCGGAGCGATTTGGCTTATGGGTGAGCTTTTACCCGTTTACGCAGGATGAGTATCTGACCATCGTGGCGCAATGGCTGACATGGTTTGGTCTGGATGCGGGTGACGTCAGCGCAGCCCGTCCTCATGCGCTCGTCTGGGCGCTGGAGCGAGGTTCGCGCAGTGGCCGCGTTGCGCACCAGTTTGCGCGCGACTACAGCGGCAGGCGGTCGGAGCAGCCATGAGCATTGAGGGCTCAGCAATCAATCGGCGGCCTTTGCTTGCGCACCCGGAGCAGCCACGCGAAGGGGGGGCCGACAGGCCGGTGGTCGATGTGGCCGTTGGCATATTGATGAAGGCCGACGGCAGTTTCCTGTTGACATCCCGACCCAAAGGCAAGGTTTACGAAGGGTATTGGGAATTCCCGGGCGGCAAGCTCGAAGCCGGGGAGGATGTGCTCGGGGCACTGCGTAGGGAACTGGCAGAGGAGTTGGGCATTTCCATCGAATCCGCGCATTTGTGGAAAGAGGAGATGGTTGACTACCCGCACGCGCTGGTGCGGCTGAATTTTTGCAAGGTTGTAGCCTGGAAGGGCGATTTGCAGATGCGAGAGGCGCAGTCATTTAGCTGGCAGCAGCTCCCGGTCAAAGTGTCGCCAGTGTTGCCGGGAACCGTGCCAGTGCTTGCAATGTTTGCCCGGGAGCGTGGTTTCAGCGGGCCGACACACTGACGGGAAAGCTATCGGGCAGCGGACAAAGCGCTGAAAATTACACAGGGCTATTGAAGTGTGGAGCCACCTGCCGGCGGCTCTTCAGGCTCGGTCTCGGTCGGCACCCGAAAACCTTCACTTGCCCAGGCACCGAAGTCCATATTCTTGCAACGGTCGCTGCAAAATGGGCGAAACGGGTTGGACTCGGCGTACAGGGACTCTTCCTTGCAACTGGGGCAAGTTATCCGGCGACCCTGGCTGTGTTGGGTTACAGGTTGCAATTGGGGCGGTCCGTAGGTAGGCGTACTGGAAGGTGCTCAGGAGCAAAGTGTCAGTTCGAATCCGCAGTCTTCATTGGTGGCGTGCAGGCGGTCGTCCGTCCCGTGGCGCATGAAACGGATCGATACCATCAAGCGGTTGCCGCTGATCTCTGGAACCAGCCCCAGCAACGGGTCCAGGGCAAGGCGCAATAGTTGAAACGTCCGGCCTTGTGGCAGATTCTGTTGCAACTGCCCACCGATGGCGATAACTTTTTGAGGCGTTCCGGCTTCCCGCAGCAACTTGAGCAGCAGCGCTACCGAATCGGCCAACGGCATCAGTGTGGATCCCCAGCGCAGCAAGTTGGAGCGGCGGATATTCGCCGCATGGTGTTGCCAGGCAAAGTAAGCCGGGAGATCAAATTCACAAGTCCCACCCGGAATACCGACCCGGCTTCGGATGCTCATCAGCCAGTCGTTCTCGGTCAGCGAATGGCCGGCTTTGCCGGGCACTCCGGTGAGTGCGGAGAAACATTGGTCCACCTGGCCCATGATGGCGTCGAGCGCTCGCTCGGAGATCACCGGATTGCCCCGGTACGCGTTGAGAGTCTGCCTTTGTTTTTCAAGGTCTTTGAGCAAGTCGGACTTCAGGTCGGCGCGAGCGCCTACATCCATGACTTCAAAAATGGTGGACAACGCAAAATGGTGGTCCAGAGCATCATCACGTGCAACCAGTTCGGTCAGTCGCCGAAAAAGGTGCTCAAGCCGCAGATAGGTTCTGATGCGCTCGTTAAAGGGGTATTCGTATAGGATCACGCTGGTTCTTGGCTACGGTGGACATACCGCGCAAATGCAAGTCTGCGCTGAAACTCTGATCTCCAGTCGATCAATCATAGCCCGAAGCGATGCGCGATTTGGTCAACTTCGAGGGCAAGCCTTGTCTTTGAATCACTGGCATTGAAGATCACCACGTCGGCGGCGCGCAGGCGCTGTCCGCGCGAGGCTTGCGACGCGATTATTTTCTCGACGACGCCACGTTCAAGCCCGCTGCGCTCCAGCACGCGCCGTATCTGCACGTCTTCGACGCAATCGATAACGAGTACCTGGTTGACGCGCTGGCGCCACTTACGCGACTCAACCAGTAACGGTATGTCAAACACTATGCAGGGAGTTCCTGAAGCTATCGCAGCCGATTCCTGTTTTACTGATTCACTGCCCACCAGGGGGTGAATGATCGCTTCCAGCCGCTTGCGGGCATTTGCGTCGGCATAACTGGCGTGGCGCATCTTGTCACGATCCAACGCTCCATCGGCCCCGATGAAGTCAAGACCGAAATAATCAGCGATCAGGCCAATCGCAAGCCCACCGGGTGCCGTCAGGCTGCGGGAGATGGCGTCTGCGTCAATGATTGCCGCCCCACGAAGGCGAAACAACCCGGCGACCGTGCTTTTCCCGCTACCAATCCCGCCAGTCAACCCAAGTCGGTTCATCGCTTCATCGAACAAGGTGCGAAAAGGGAAATGCAAAAGGGATGATTTGCTCCAGCCGCCCGGGACCCGCCGCCATACCCAACAGGCCAGCGCCCGCAAGAAAAGGTCCGAACGGAATGGGGATGTCCCGATTGGCCAGTTTTCCCACCAGCAGCAAGCTTGCGCCGATGATGGAACCAACAATGGATGACAACAGGATGAGTGCAATCAGGTATTCGGCCCCAAACCACGCTCCCAGCGCGGCCAGGAGTTTAAAGTCACCATGGCCCATGCCGTGTTTCCCGGTCAAAGAATGATGAACCTGGTAGACAGTCCACAAACTTAGGTAACCCCACACTGCGCCCCAAACCGCCGATTTCAGTGGTACCGGTGTCCAGCCAACCGCCGAAACAATCAGGCCTAGCCAGAGGATCAAGTAGTTGAGATCATCCGGCAGCAATTGTGTGTCGAAGTCAATGAAAAACTGGGCGATCAACAGGGATGCAAAGCCGGCCCAAGCCAGCCCGATAGGTGACAGTCCGTGAAATATTGCTGCAATAACAAAAAAGCCGGCGGTGACGACTTCGATGACGGGATAACGAAGGCTGATCGAAGTTTTGCACTGTGCGCACTTGCCCCGAAGGAACAAGTAACTGGCAACCGGAACATTCTCGTACCAGCGAATCTGGTGCTTGCAGCTTGGGCAGCGCGAACGCGGCCGCATCAGATTAAATGGTTCAATCTCTTTGTGCGCCGCCCCCGAGAGCTCAGCGCACTCTGCCGCCCATTGGGCTTCCAGCATTCTGGGCAGGCGGTAAATCACTACATTCAGGAAGCTTCCTACCAGCAGCCCCAAAACACCGAATACAGTGGCATCCACTGCGGTCGACCCAAGCATCAAACAACGGCCCCGAGCTTGAAAATCGGCAAATACATGGCGACAACGATGCCACCGATCACGGTGCCGAGGACCACAATGATGATGGGCTCCATGAGGCTGGATATGCCGGCCACCATATCGTCCACCTCCGCCTCGAAAAAGTCGGCCGCTTTTCCGAGCATATGGTCGATTGAACCGGATTCTTCACCGATCGAGCACATCTGCAATACCATCGACGGAAACAGGTTGACATTGGTCATTGCGACCGTCAGCGCAGTACCCGTAGACACCTCGTGTTGGATCTTTACCGTAGCCTGTGCAAACACAGAGTTGCCCGCCGCACCACCCACGGAGTCAAGTGCCTCGACCAGCGGCACACCGGCCGCGAACATGGTTGAAAGCGTGCGGGTCCACCGCGCAATACACGACTTCTCCACCAGCGTGCCGAAAATTGGCAGCTTGAGCATGACCCGATCCATCACGTTCTGCATTTTTTCGTTGCGTTTCCAAGCCTCCATAAAGAAGTAGACGCCGCCGCCAAGGCCGCCAAAAATCAGGTACCAGTATTTGATAAAGAACTCGCTCATCGCTATGACCACCAAGGTGGGCACCGGCAATTCGCCGCCGAAATTCGCGAACACCTCCTTAAACGCGGGGATCACAAAAATCATGATGACGGATACGACTACAAACGCGACGATCAGCACTGTAATGGGATACATCAAGGCCGATTTGATTTTGGACTTGATTGCTTCGGTCTTTTCCATGTAAACGGCAAGCCGATCCAGCAACTGGTCCAAAATGCCTGCGGACTCACCCGCTTCGACCAGATTGCAATAGAGATTATCGAAATAGAGGGGGAATTTCCGGAACGCCACACTGAGCGAGGTGCCCGTCTCGACATCGGTTCGTATGTCGTTGAGCAACTTGGTGACCCGCGGGTTCGGATTGCCTCGCCCCACAATGTCAAACGCTTGCAGCAGAGGCACGCCGGCCTTCATCATGGTGGCAAGTTGCCGTGTAAAAATCGCAAGATCCTTGGGCTTGATAGACCCACCTGCGCGCATACGCCGCTTCTTTATCTTGGAGGGTGTAACACCCTGGCGACGTAGCGATGCCTGAACCTGGTTTTCACCCGATGCCCGGGTTTCACCGCGCACCTGCTTTCCATTGCGGTCCTTGCCTTCCCACTCGTACACTGATTCGTTGGTGTCCTTGGACTTCGCAGTAGCCATATGGTCCTCTGTATCCCTATTGCCTATTCGTTGGTTACAGCGAGCACTTCTTCAAGCGAAGTCAGGCCCAGTTTGACTTTGTGCAATCCCGACCTGCGCAAAGAGTCAACACCCTCTTTGGCAGCCTGCTCGGCGATGTCCATCGCGCCACCATCGCGCAAAATGATGCGCTGAATGTCTTCCGTGATTGGCATTACCTGATAAATGCCGACCCGGCCCTTATACCCCCCGTTGCACATGGAGCAACCAACCGGTCGATACGCAACCCACGAATTGTCCAGTTCGCCAGCCTTGAATCCGGCGTCCAGCAGCGTCTTCTTGGGGATGTCAGCGACTGCCTTGCAGTTGATGCAGAGTCTGCGCGCCAAGCGTTGGGCGGTAATCAGGATGACGCTGGATGCGATGTTGAAAGGGGCGATGCCCATATTGCGCATGCGCGTCAATGTGGCAGGCGCGTCATTGGTATGCAAGGTTGACAGTACCAGATGTCCGGTCTGGGCTGCCTTGATTGCTATGTCGGCGGTTTCAAGGTCGCGTATCTCGCCCACCATGATGATGTCGGGATCCTGACGCAAGAATGACTTGAGTGCTACCGCAAAAGTCAAACCGGCCTTGTCGTTCACATTGACCTGATTGACGCCAGGCAAATTTATCTCCGATGGGTCCTCGGCGGTGGCAATGTTTACCCCAGGCTTGTTCAGAATATTCAAGCAGGTGTACAACGAGACTGTTTTGCCGGATCCCGTGGGACCAGTGACGAGAATCATGCCGTAGGGCCTCCCGATCGCCTCAAGCAAACGTCTTTTTTCCTCGGGCTCGTAACCCAAGGCATCTACACCTAGCTTGGCGCTGCTCGGGTCAAGAATCCGGATCACGATCTTTTCACCGAACAAGGTAGGCAAAGTGCTGACGCGAAAATCGATCACCCGGTTGGGACCGACCTTCAGTTTCATTTTGCCGTCCTGGGGGACCCGTTTCTCGGAAATATCCATCTTGGATATGACTTTTATGCGTGAGGCCAGCTTGTCCTTGATCGCAATGGGGGGCGCCGCAATTTCACGCAATTCACCATCGATCCGGAAGCGCACTCTGTAGGTGTGCTCATAGGGCTCAAAGTGCAAGTCCGAGGCGCGCATGCTGAATGCGTCAAGGAGCATCTTATGTAGGAACTTGACAACCGGCGCATCTTCCACTTCCGAAACGGTCGCTTGGTCGTTGTCAGGGCCGCCATCCGTAGCCGCTTCGTCAAATTCAAATTCGCCGCCGATGATCTCTTCCATCGTCTCTGTCGTGGTCGCTGCATTAGCGTCAACCAGCTTGAGCACTTTGTCGTACTCCGCAATCACCCAGTCAACCCCCAACTGGGTGGCGAACTTGATCTTCTCGACCGCCTCCTGGTCTGATGGGTCCGCAGTTGCGACGGTCAGCCGGTTATTTCGCTTGCTTAGCACTACCACGCGGTAGGCTTGGCAAATTTTGCTGTCCAACAGACCTTTGGGGAGCCGCTGGGCATCAATGGCGTCCAAGTCAACCAGCGGCGCCGCATACGCCGTAGACATGGTGTGCGCAAGGTCCGACGCCGAAACAGCACCCGAGCCAGTCAACTCCGCTATAAAACTTGTTCGTCCGGAGGACGCCTTGCGGTAAATGTCTTCGGCCGACTTTTGACCCAATTTCCCAGCCAGTATCAGCGCGCGACCCAACCCCGGCAGGGCTATGGAACTGGGTTCGCGGTTTGCTGTATCGACTACGGACATGGCCTGAAAATGTACTACGGCAGGATGGATTCGCCTAATCATCCCCGAAAAGCCCGGTAGATGTAAACCGAGAGCGCGTCGTTACCACCTGGGTGGACGTTGTTTGACAACAGAAGACTGCCTGGTCGGGGTGAGAGGATTCGAACCTCCGGCCTCTACGTCCCGAACGTAGCGCTCTACCAGGCTAAGCTACACCCCGATAAGAAGCACGGCCATTGATAAAAATCAATTGTCCCGCTCCAGAAGCTGGCACGCCAATTGTACCAAACAGGCTGCGTGAGGCCCATCTGGAAGCTGCGTGGCGGCTGCCATGGCACGTCGCGCTTCCTGCGCCGCCGCCTGGCGCGAAAAATCCAGCGCGCCTGTTTCATTGACAATTTCAATTACCTGACCGAGCATGTCTGACGCACCAGTTTCTATGGCCAGTTGGACCACGGCCTTCTGGCTCTGCGTACCTCGCTGCATGGCGGAAATCAAGGGCAGTGTGGCCTTGCCTTCGCGCAAATCGTCGCCAATATTCTTGCCCATCACAGCCACATCTCCTGCATAGTCGAGCACGTCATCAATTACCTGAAAAGCGGTGCCCAAAGCCTGACCATACTGCGCGCTGGCTTCCTCCAATTCTGGTGACGCGCCGGCAAGGATCGCGCCAACTCGCGCGCTGGCCTCAAAAAGCTTGGCAGTCTTGGATCGGATCACATGCAGGTAGCTCGTTTCGTCAAGGGAGGCGTTGTGCATGTTCATCAGTTGCAACACCTCGCCTTCCGCGATGACGTTCGTTGCATCCGCCAGAACCTCCATGATCTTCATGTTGCGCGCTTCGACCATCATCTGAAAAGCGCGTGAATACAGAAAGTCTCCGACCAAAACGCTTGCCGGGTTTCCAAAAGTGTCGTTGGCCGTGGCATTGCCGCGACGCATCGCGGAGTCGTCGACAACGTCGTCATGCAGCAAAGTTGCGGTGTGTATGAATTCGACGACCGCAGCGAGATTGAATCTTTGATCACCGCAGTAGCCAAGTGCTCCGCAGGTTAGAAGCAGCAGCGCTGGACGCAGGCGCTTGCCACCTGCCGCGATGATGTACCGCGAGACATTGCCGACCAAGGGAACCCCCGACGCAAGGCGGCGAGCAATTACCCCATCAACCTCGCGCATATCCTGGGCGATGATTGATAGTGTGGTCGCGGGAGTGAGAGAGTGAATTTACGGTTCCAGAAGAGGATAGGGTGCACGGATTATAGAAAGTCACGTTGAACTGCCTTGCATTTCCGTCATTCTCCAAAATTGGCGAAAGGCCGGGTGCGATTCAAACCGATGTACCGTAAAGCATGCCCATTCCAAGAGATGGGCGCAGCGCAATGGAAACAAAGCCGAGCAGCGACAAAGAGATTCTTACCTGGTTGTGTCGGCATCCGCAAATCAGAAGCCGCATGGCCTCGCTGCTGGCGGCAGTAGAGGATGCAGCCGGGGATTTGAAACGAGCAGCCGATGCCGAAGACCGCTTGATCGAAGAAATGCGGCGTCGGGCCAAGAAGCCATGCAGGTCTGGCTGCAGGGCCAAGTGCATGAGAGCGAACCGGAAGTGCGGCGCGGCTGGCGGGCGTGTAACAGCGGCAAAAAACTGAGCTGGAACACAACTTTGGTGACTTCAGTGTAGAAGAGTCGCAATACCGCAGTGGCAGCAAGCGCGTGCGACCCTTGTGCGCAAAACGCAAAAGTCAAAGCCAGAGGTTGGTGGCGGCGCTTGCAGCGTGCCCTTACCGATTTGAGGGCGGATCTGCCCTGTGCCCCAATGATGGAAAAGATGGTTGAGCACCACAGGCAACTGCGCGCTTGCGCCAGACGAGCTGGATTCCGCAAAGGCCATCGTGTACATGGCGCGGGCGATGGTGCCCCTGAATCGCCAAGCAGGTCAAGCAGCGCTTTGGCAACCAAGGCCGCTACTTGCTGGACTCTCAGCATGTGTGCGACTACCCCAGTGCTGCGGCCAAGGCCATTGAGACACAACCAGCAACGCAGCTTGCGTGGCGGCACCAGCAAAAAAACAGACTCAAAACCCAAGGCCTGGGGTCACTGTCAAACGATTTGCAAGCGCACTTGGAGCCGCTAGAAATGGCCGAGGACGTTGCCCCAGTGCGCCAATGCCGTGCATATGCTCTCGTTCGGAGTGGGTCGGACCAATGGCGAGTGGCCGGGGTATTGGGCCACGAACTACCGATAAGCGGTTTGAGCAATGGCGCATCAGTTTGAATCTCACCGGGCCTTGGCGAAAGGCCCAGCCCTTCAAGGGGATGTTATAATTTTGGGCTGTGCGGAATTTGGTTCGCACATGAATCAAAGAGGTCAACATGTACGCGGTCATAAAAACCGGTGGCAAACAATATCGAGTTGCCGCTGGCGAAAAAATTAAAGTAGAACAGATTGCTGCGGATGTAGGCCAGGAGATTGTCATAGATCAGGTTTTGGCGGTCGGGAACGGCGCTGAAATCCGAGTTGGCACACCCCTGGTTTCCGGCGCAACTGTTACAGCCACGGTCGTGGCACACGGCAAACACGATAAGGTAGGCATTTTCAAGATGCGCCGACGCAAGCATTACCAGAAGCGGCAGGGGCATCGTCAGCAGTTTACCGAGCTGCAAATTGGGGCTATTGCCGCTTGAGCAAACATGTCAGGGCGGGTCGTCTGGCCTGATCTTGATTGACAGGAGAAATTCATGGCACAGAAAAAAGGCGGCGGCTCTACACGCAACGGACGGGATTCCAACCCAAAAATGCTTGGTGTAAAGGCTTTCGGCGGAGAGTCGATCAGTGCTGGAGCCATTATTGTGCGTCAGCGCGGCACCAAATTCCATCCTGGCACGAACGTTGGTATTGGCAAGGACCACACATTGTTCGCTTTGGCTGGCGGGACGGTGTCTTTTGCGGTCAAAGGACCTCTCAACAAACACACGGTGAGGGTGACATCGGCCTGAAGCAGCCGAACATGCCGGCACGAAACCCTGCGCCCTGGCGCGGGGTTTTTCGTTTATAAGTCCTACTGGTGGGCGTTGGCAGACTTGTCGATTGATGGGGCTGTTCGGGAGTGCCTTTGTGCCGAGTCCATCACTAACCTGCCGACCGTCCTATCAACATGAAGTTTGTCGACGAAGCTTTCATCGACGTCTCCGCTGGAGATGGTGGGGCTGGGTGCGTCTCGTTTCGGCACGAAAAGTACAAGGAATTTGGCGGCCCCAATGGTGGGGACGGCGGACGCGGTGGACATGTCTTTGCGATTGCCGACCCCAACCTGAATACCTTGGTGGACTTTCGCTTCTCGCGCAGGCATGACGCCAAGCGGGGCCAGCACGGCATGGGTTCGGATATGTTCGGGGCGGCCGGGGGTGACGTCACGCTTAAGATGCCGGTGGGGACCGTAATCACCGATGCCGAGACCGGTGAAGTCTTGTATGAGCTGTTGGTGCCTGGTGAGGTGATCACCATTGCCAAAGGGGGTGACGGTGGGTTTGGTAATATGCGGTTCAAGAGCGCCATCAACCGTGCGCCGCGCCAGAAAACTCCAGGGTGGCCAGGTGAAAAGAAAAACCTGAAACTCGAGCTCAAAGTATTGGCCGACGTTGGATTGCTGGGTATGCCCAACGCAGGCAAGTCTACGCTTATCACCGCCATCTCCAATGCGCGGCCCAGAATCGCCGACTATCCGTTCACGACCTTGCACCCCAACCTTGGTGTGGTGCGGGTTGGTCCTGAGCAAAGCTTTGTGGTAGCTGATTTGCCTGGCTTGATTGAGGGGGCGGCCGAAGGGGCCGGTTTGGGACACCTCTTTTTGCGTCACTTGCAGCGGACGAGGCTTCTATTGCACATTGTTGACATGGCGCCGTTTGATGATTCCGTGGATGCAGTCGTCCAGGCCAGGGCGATTGTCAACGAACTCAAAAAATACGATCCCGCGCTGTATCGCAAGCCGCGTTGGCTCGTCTTGAACAAGCTCGACATGGTGCCAACGCGAGAGCGTGCCGCCCTTGTCAAGGATTTTGTCAAACGCTTCAAATTCAAAGGTCCGGTATTTGAAATCTCGGCCTTGAACCACGAAGGTTGCGAGGCATTGGTCAAGGCGGCTTACCAGCACATCAAAGCGCAGCAGGTGGTTGAACACCCCCTGGAGCGGGCGGACCCGCGGTTCCCTTCGGGCGTGACTCCGTAAATCCGCTGTTGCCGCGCCAGCGCCATAACAGACGCCGTGCGTGCTTCACCCGCATTTCACTACTGCCATCATGACCAAAGACAATGCACCTGCCGTGATGCGTGAAGCTACCCGGATTGTGGTCAAGGTGGGCTCCAGCCTGGTAACCAACGAGGGCCGCGGACTGGATGAACGCGCGATAGGCGAATGGTGCCGCCAACTGGCGACACTGGTACGTGACGGACGTGAAGTGATCATGGTATCAAGCGGCGCCATCGCCGAGGGAATGAAGCGGCTGGGTTGGCTGATACGCCCGCACGAAATTCACGAGTTGCAGGCAGCTGCGGCTGTCGGACAAATGGGCCTGGCCCAGATGTACGAGTCGAAATTGCGTGAAAACGGTCTTGGCAGTGCCCAGGTATTGCTGACGCATGCCGATCTCGCTGATCGGGAGCGTTATCTCAATGCCAGATCAACCTTGATGACCTTGATCAAACTCGGGGTCGTTCCGGTCATCAACGAGAACGACACCGTAGTCAACGATGAAATAAAGTTCGGTGACAACGATACCCTGGGCGCGCTGGTTGCCAATCTGGTGGAGGCGGATGTGCTGATTATCCTGACTGACCAGAGAGGCCTGTATACCGCCGATCCCCGTAAAGACCCAAAGGCACGTTTCGTAGATCAGGCTATTGCCGGGGATGCCGCCCTAGAGTTGATGGCTGGCGGAGCCGGATCAAGTCTTGGCCGTGGAGGCATGCTCACCAAGATTCTCGCGGCCAGGCGTGCCGCGGGCTCGGGGGCGTCAACGGTGATAGCCTGGGGCAGGGAGCCAGACGTATTGGGCCGGCTGTGTGCCGGGGAGCCCATTGGTACGTTATTGGTGGCACAAACCCAGAAGACACAAGCGCGCAAGCAGTGGATTGCCGACCATTTGCAGTTGCGCGGCTCCGTCACAGTTGATGCGGGGGCCGCGTGCAAGCTCCGTGATGAGGGCAAGAGCCTGTTGCCAATCGGCATGACCAGCGTGGATGGGGAGTTCTCACGTGGCGATGTGATTGCGGTGCGTGAAGCTACCGGACTGGAAATTGCACGGGGCCTGGCCAATTACTCCAGTTTCGAGGCTCGCCTGATATGTCGCAAACCATCCAGCGAGTTTGAGCGCTTGCTTGGTTATGTCGCCGAGCCGGAGATGTTGCATCGCGACAACCTCGTGTTGACCAGGTAAACCGCGAGCGGGTGCGCAATCACCGCCTGGAGTCGCGCGCCGGGCTCTTCAGCCTGCTGATGATTGCGGCTTCGGAACGTGCGGTAGCTGCACGCCCATCACAGGCACCTTGACGGGCCAGTGCCAATGCATGCATTGACGGCTGGTTATCGCTCAATGGCTTCCATTGCGGGTCGGCCAGTACATTCCACTTTCCGGTAGTGCCGAACCGGGCATAAGTCTTGACCTCTCCGGTCAGGCAGCGTATGCCTTCGTAAGTCGCGTTGATATTTCCCCCCGGTGATGTCGCCACCATCACGTAGCGAACGATCCCGTCTTTGGTAATGCGCAGTGTCTCCGGGTCAACACCGAGCTTCACGGAAACATGTCGCGGCATGTCGACAAAAACCAGCGCGTCCGTTTTGAACGCGGGAGGTGGGGGAACTTCGACTTCTTTCCAGTCAGGGTCGACATCACCAAGCTGTGCGAACACGTTGGATGCCGCGAGCAGCAAACCCACCAAGTTCAGCAAGGCTGGCGCGCTAATTCGCATGCGTATCTCCGTGCGTATCAAGCGATACATTGGTTTGCGGATCCGGTTCAAACGTTGCGCCCGGAGGCAACTCAAAACCCGCACCCGGCATGCCTTCGGCCGTTGTGGGGTGCTCATGCTCCCGGCCACGTGTCCCGTGGCGCAGATAGCGATTGCGCACATCGTGACGCGGGAGGTACCGTGCCAGTTCCGTCAGCGCCAATTCGTAGACGCCACGTTTGAATTCCACCACCATGTCCAGCGGGACCCAGTAGTCGTTCCAGCGCCAGGCGTCGAACTCGGGATGGTCAGTAGCGCGCAGGTTCAAATCCCAGTCGTGACCGACCAGTTGCAGCAAATACCATATCTGTTTCTGGCCTTTGTAGTGGCCACGCGCATCGCGTCGGATGTACCGGTCCGGCACCTCGTAGCGCAACCAGTCACGGGTGCGGGCGACCACGCAGACATGCTCCGGATGGAGCCCCACTTCTTCGTGCAATTCGCGGTACATGGCCTGTTCCGGAGTCTCACCCCGGTCAATGCCACCCTGCGGAAACTGCCACGAGTGGGTACGAATGCGCTTGCCCCAGAAAACCTGATTCTTCTGGTTGAGCAGGACGATGCCGACATTGGGCCGAAAGCCGTCCCTGTCAAGCATAATCAAACCCCAATTTCTAAACTGAGTCCATTATGCACAGCAAGCGCTGGGTATCAAGGGGTTCAGCCAAGCCTTAGCCCCAACGCGCGCCATGAAAGCCTCCCAGTTTTTCGTTTCGACCCTCAAAGAGGCGCCTGCGGACGCCGAGGTAGCCAGCCATAAATTGATGATGCGCGCGGGCATGATCAAAAAGCTCGGTGCAGGCATCTACAGCTATATGCCTATGGGGCTGCGGGTCATACGCAAGGTTGAAGCGATAGTGCGTGAAGAGATGAATCGCGCGGGGGCCGTCGAACTCAGCATGCCCGTGGTCCAGCCCGCGGAGTTGTGGCAGGAAACCGGTCGTTTCGAGAAAATGGGTCCCGAACTGCTCCGCATCAAGGACCGGCACGAACGCGATTACGTTGTCCAACCCACCAGTGAGGAGGTGGTGACCGACATTGCGCGTCAGGACATCAAGAGCTACAAACAACTGCCCAGAAACCTGTACCAGATCCAGACCAAATTTCGCGACGAACGCCGTCCGCGTTTTGGTCTGATGCGCGGGCGCGAGTTCATCATGAAAGACGCCTACAGCTTCGACCAGGATGTGGCCGGTGCCAAGCTCAGCTATGAAGTGATGGCGCGCGCCTACCGCCGGATTTTCGACCGCTTCGGCCTGACCTACCGCGCTGTGGCGGCCGACAGCGGCGCGATTGGCGGCGACCTGAGCGAAGAGTTCCAGGTGATTGCTGCCACCGGCGAGGA
>JANLPN010000527.1:0-33923 GCA_031367285.1 Betaproteobacteria bacterium
GCGCCCGACGCGCTTATGCGATTCCTTCAAACGCTATAACTATGCGCAGACTTCCGCGACCCCGAAGTCTCGCCGCCGGAGGGAGAAACGGCATTCGCCCTCAACCCTCTGCGCATAGTTTCGTCCTGAGCATAGAGACTGACTCCGGCCTTTCGCCGTCTTAGCACGTATGACATCAGCCCGTCCCATGGCTGCCTTTCGAGCGTAGACTTGCCGTCAATTGGCGTCGACCGGCCCCACGCCGTCTGGTCCCATTTCTTGAGTTGGTTCACTACGAGGGGAACCATATGAATAGACGAGATGTTGTCATCGCTCCACTCGCCATTGGCGTCCCAACGCTGGGTTGGACGCAAATGCAAGGGCGGGTTTACCGCGTAGCTTACTTCGGCTACACGGCGACCAACACGCCGGACGATGATCGCGTCTGGGGCGCATTTGTGCAGCGCCTGCGCGAACTCGGATTTGCCGAGGGCGCCAATCTGGTGATCGAGCAGCGGTTCGCCGAAGGCAGGAACGAACGGTACGCCGATTTCGCCGCCGAGATGGTAAGACTCAAGGCTGATGTCGTTGTCGCCACCAGCGGCGCGGCAGCGCGCGAGGTGATGAAGGCAAGCACCACGTTGCCGATCATCACCACTGCGGTGCCCGACCCGTTGCGCTCAGGCCTTGTAACGAGCCTGGCGCGACCATGCGGGCAATTGACCGGTATTTCAAATCTCGCCGACGAGTTGGTGCCCAAGCGGCTGGAGTTGATCAAGGCGGCAGTGCCGAGAGCCAGGCGGATTGCCTTTGCGCGTTGTCCGCGCTGCGCCATGGCCGCCGGGGCGAGTGCGGCGGAAGTGAGCGCCCTGCACATCGAGCAGGAGGCGGCGGCACGCTCGCTTGGCGTGACATGGTTGCCCGTTGATATCAACGACGCCACGGAGTTTGATTCTGTGACGGCACAGTTGCGGCGCGAGCAGCCTGACGCGTTGCTGATCGGCGCTACTCCGATCAATGTCGCCTTGCGCGACCAGTGGATTGCGTTCTCCATCAAACAGCGTCTTCCCATGCTCAGCCCGGCTCGTGGATTTGGACCCGCTTTGTTGTCTTACGGCCCGGATTCCGCAGCCACATACCGCAAGGCGGCCGAGTATGTCGCCAAGATCCTCGGTGGCGCGCGACCGGGCGACCTGCCGATGGAACAGCCGACCAGGTTCGAGCTGGTCATCAATCTGAAGACCGCCAGGGCGTTGGGCCTGACGATTCCACCAAGCGTACTGTTGCGCGCGGACGAGGTGATTGAATGAAATGCACACGTCGCCTGACCACCTTTTACGTCCTCGGGCTGCTCATCGGTTGGCCGCCGATGCCACTCGCCGCAGCCGACGTTTACCGGGTCGGCGTGCTCTCACTTAGCGGAGCCACCGGCGGATCTAAGGACTTCGAAGCGTTTTGCGATCGACTGAACAGCCTTGGTTATGCCGAAGGACGAAACCTGGTCATCGAAAGGCGCTTTGCCCAAGGGCAGTTCGAGCGACTGCCGGCGCTCGCGGCCGAGCTGGTTCGGCTCAATGTCGACGTGATAGTGACCATCACCACGCCTGCCGCGCAGGCGGCCAAGGCAGCGACGAGCACCATCCCGATCGTCATATCCGGCAGCGCCAATCCAGTCGAGCTGGGGCTGGTGGCAAGCCTGGCGCGGCCGGGCGCCAACGTAACCGGGGTGACCAACAGCCTGGAGGGCATCAATGTCAAACAGCTGCAATTGCTCAAGGAAGCGGCGCCGCGAAGCGCGCGGGTGGCGGTGATCATGACGAGATCGTCGGTCGAGGTGACCGCGTTCGAAAAAATGCAGGCCGCGAGCGCGGCGCTGGGCGTTGCGGTGGTCGCGTTCAACTCCGAAAGCTCGAATGAGATCGACCTCGAAGGTCTGAGCAAATTGCGCGCCGACGCGGTCGAGGCCGGCGGCCTGATGTCGTACTGGACCAATTGGCTCGAATTGCGCAGGCACGCGGCGGTCTACGTGGACAAAATTCTCAACGGTGCCAGACCCGCTGACCTTCCAGTCGAGCAACCAACACGGTTCGAACTGGTGATCAACCTGAAAACCGCCAAAGCCCTCGGCATCACTATCCCGCAATCCGTGCTGCTTCGCGCCGACGAGGTGATTCAGTGAACGCATCGCGCCGACACTGGGCTTGCGCGCTACTGTGGCCGGTCTTGCCGCTGTGGGTTCAGGCGCAGGCTCCGGCACTTCCGCGCATCGCCTGGATCTGGCCGGGCACGCGCGACGGCGAGCAGTTGCGCGCCGCCGCCTTTCGCGAGGGCATGGCCGAAGCCGGTTTGGTACAGGACAAACACTACGTTCTGGATGAACGTTATGCCGATGGCCACTACGAGCGCTTCGTCACGCTCATCAGCCAATCGCTTGAATTCGCGCCGGCTGTGCTGATGGTCAATACCATCGCCTCTGTGCGCGCCGCGCAAGCGGCGACCAAGACCGTGCCGATCATCTTCGTGTCGACCAACGACCCGCTGGGCAGCGGCCTCATCGCCACCTATGCCAGGCCTGGCGGCAATACCACCGGGCTGTCGAGTCAGAATGAAGACACTGTTGTCAAACTCGTGCAGTTGATGCACGAACTATTGCCCCGCGCCCGCCGCTTGGTGGTGCTGGTCAATCCAGGCAATGTCTCGGGACCCAAGCTGTTTGAGATCCTGCGTGTCGCGGCGCGGGGCCTGGACATCGAAGCCAGTGCCGTCGAGGTGAGCTCACCCGAAGGTGTGGACGTTGCCTTCGACACCGTGGTGCGGCGCGACGCCGACGCAGTGATCACGATCCCCGACGCCATGTTTGTCAGCGAACGCCACCGCATCGCTTCACTGGCGCTGTCGAAGTCGCTGCCCTACATTACGACCGCGCGCGAAGCCGCCGCGGCGGGCGCGGTGTTGACCTATGGCCAGTTACAACTCGACCAATTCCGCCGTGCCGCGAATTATGTGAAGAAGATTTTGGCCGGCGCCAGGCCGGGCGAGATGCCGGTCGAGCAGCCGGTGCGCTTCTCTCTGGTGATCAACTTGAAGACCGCCAAGGCCTTGCGCCTGACTGTGCCCCGGTCGATTCTGCTGCGGGCCGATGAGGTGATTCAGTGACACGTTTGGGCGAGAACTGACGGTCGTCCACTATTCGGCGTGGGGCCGCTCCCGCTGCATTACTGACGGCCAACCGTTGTCGCTGCTCAATCAAGCGTGACGAGAATTTGTCTTGAAGAGTGGGGCCCAAAGCGTAGCAAAAACCTTGCCGCTTCCCTCGAAGCAGCGTCGCTGCCCCAGTGGCCGCGATCATTCCGGCGTAACGCCGGCCTTGCGCATCACCTGCGCCATCAGTGGCGTCTCGGCCTTGACCTGGTTTATCAGTGCTTCAGGCGTGCTGCTCATGATCTCGACGCCCATTTGGCGCGCCCTTTCCTTCATGGCCGGCGACTTGAGCACGGCCACGAACTCGCGGTTCAGGCGGTCCACCAGCGGCCGCGGCATGCCCGCCGGGGCGAACAGGCCGAACCAGGGCAGCAGGTCCACGCCTCCCAGTCCCGCCTCGGCGAGTGTTGGCAGATCCGGTGTCTCTTCGGTACGTTTGCGCCCGGCCGAGGCGATCACGCGCGCTTTGCCCTGTTTGACCTGCGACATGCTGTTGTTGCCGTTGAAGTAGATGTCGATCTGACCGGAGATCAGCGCATTGGTCGCCTCGGGCCCGCCCTTGAACGGTACATGCAGCATGTCCACGCCGGCTTCGGACTTGAACATCTCGCCCAGTACGTGTGAGGCCGTAACGGCACCGATGGAAGCGAAGGTCAGCTTGCCCGGCTGTGACTTGGCCAGCGCGACCAGCTCCGCGGCCGACTTGGCGGGCACCGAGGGATTGACGTACAGGTACATCGGCGTCACGAACAGCATGGTGATCGGTGTGAAGTCCGCCACCGGGTCGTACGACAGCTTCTTGCGCACGACCGCGTTCAGCACCATGCCGCCCTGCGTGCCCAGGTACAGCGTGTAGCCGTCCGGCGCCGCGCGGGCCGCCAGCTCGGCACCGATGACCTGGCTGGCCCCCGGCTTGTTGTCGATCACGATCGGCTGGCCCAGTTGCGGGCCCAACTGCTGCGCAACGGCGCGCACGAACAGGTCGCCAATGCTGCCAGCCGTGAATCCGACGATGAGCCGCAGTGGGCGGGTGGGGAAGCCATCGGTTGGCGTTTGCGCCCCGGCGTCAGTCAGCATCCACGGCACGGAGGCAGCACCCAGCAGGAGCTTGCGCCGGCTCACCCAGGCACCGGTGTGCAGTAGGGGCGAGTTCAGTCTCTGGGCAGTTGGCACGGGTGTCTCCTTCGATTTGTGGCAAGTCGCTATTTCACGTTCGCTCCCCGAATTTGGCAATGCAGCAACATGTTATGGGTTCATAACAACGTGGTTATGACCGGCCTTGCTGTGAACGGTGAGTGCCACTTGTCGTGCAGCCGGAAGCCGTTGCTTGACATGCAAGTAAATACCTGCATATAATTTCCACCAACGCACTGTCGTTGCAATCAACCCAAAGGAAAAATCATGGCGGATATCCTGCACAGAGTCGGAATTAGAGCGTCGGTGGACGCGATTGCAGCACCAAGTGGGCGATCTATCTGATGAGTTTGAAGTCGCTGGTGGAAACCGGAACAGGCACTCCCAACCCCGACGACCCGCATTTCAGCGGCGACGGGGCGGACTGAAAATGAAAGCAAATTTTTGGACATCGACAAAGTTTTCAAAGCGCTCGCCGACCCCAGCCGCAGGCGTCTGCTGGACCAGCTGCACAACGAGAACGGTCAGACGCTGACGGCGCTGTGCGAGCACATGGACATGACGCGCCAGGCCGTGACCCAGCATTTGCAGTTGCTGGAGGACGCCAACCTGGTGGCAGTCGTCTGGCAGGGCCGGGAAAAGCTGCATTACCTCAACGCCGTGCCGCTGCACGAGATCTACGAGCGCTGGATCGGCAAATTCGAGCACAACCGCCTCGGTGCGTTGCGCAACCTCAAGAAACATCTGGAAGGAAATGACAATGACAAAACCTAGCTTTGTGTACGTGACCTACATCGCCACGACGCCCGAGAAGGTGTGGGAGGCGTTCACCGATACGGACATCATGGCCCAGTACTGGCTCGGGTCGAACTGTGCACGCGTGAACGTGTCGGACTGGAAGCCCGGCTCCAGATGGGAGCACCAGCACTCCGACGACGCGAGCGCGGTGGACATCGTCGGCACGGTGGTGGAGAGCGATCCGCCGCGCCGCCTGGTCTACACATGGGCCCGGCCGAGCGAGGCAGAAGACGCGTCCAAACATTCGCGCGTCGCCATCGACATAGAGCCGCAGGGCGACGGCCTCGTTCGCCTGACGGTCGCGCATGAAGACCTCGAACGCGACCCCAAGATGCTGGCCGGCATATCGGGTGGCTGGCCCAAGGTGCTATCGAACCTCAAGACGCTTCTCGAAACCGGTCGGCCGCTGCCGCGCTCGGCACCCGCGGCGGCCTGAAGAAGCGGGCCTTGGGCCGGTTGGAGGCGTTGCAGGAGGTGAAAGGCGGCGCCCAGCGCGATGGTGGCATGGCCCCAAACGGCGCTTTTTTGAGCGTTCATGCTTGCCTCTGTAAGTATCCTGAATTCTCAGCCGCAATGGCCCGGAACCCGGTGGACACGCGCGTGTCCTCTGCCGCCGCTTGCCAGAATATGGCCGCCAGAGCTTTGGCCCGATCCCACTCGGGAAGGGTGGCGGCGGTGGGTTGCAGCGGGCGTGTGGCAAAGTCGCGCGCCACCAACTCGCCGGCCACCGGCGCGTACAGCATGGGCAACATGTCGTAGGCGGGTGACAACGCCCAGTCGCCGTGTTGGTCCAGCAGCAGCGAGATGTTGCCGTAGTGCCGGTCGGTGTTGGCGATAAGCACGCCGTAGGCTTCGAGCAGGCGCAGCGTGCGGGCATCGGCGTCGGTCAATAGCTGGCGCGCAGCCATGCGGTTGGCGGTGGCGGCCCAGTTGTCCATCTCGCCCACATATTCGGCGTCGTAGACCTGCAGCGACACCATGCCGATGCGGCCGCCTTGGGCGGTCCGGTCGAACCGTTCGGACTCCAGGAACACCCGGCCTGCCTCCGCAAAAACCTGGGTACTGGCTGCGGGGATGCCCGCGCCGGCCAGGGTGTGCAGCGCCAGGTGTTCACACACCAGCAGGTCGCGCGTGCGCTGGTCCACCGGCCCGTCACCCGCTGGTGAAAACTTGACGAGGACCTGGCGGCCTGCGGTGCTGGTGCAGAACTTCGGGTTTTCGCCACCCGCCGATGAGCCGGGGTGCGTGCCCAACATGGCCTGCTCGGCCAGGCGCGGGTAGCCGGCTGCCGACTCGACGCGGGAGGCACGCTCGGGCAGGGTGTGAAAACGCTGGAACGCGGCCTCACCCACAATCAAATTGCCCGGCAGGTCGTCGCCAAACAGGGCCAGGGCGCGCAGCGTATCGTCATCGCTCCAGTTGCGCGGGTCGCTGCCCAGTTGCAGCTCCGGATGCGCGTGCGCAAAAGTGCGGCCCATGAAACCCTGCGGGCGCATGTCGTCCAAAAACCATGGGAGGCCGGCGTGCCGGGCGCTGACGCCGTCGGCCTCGTCCACCCAGAAGGCTCCGCCTTCGAGCGGCACCATGCGCGCAAACGGCGCCGGCTGGCCCTGCCCGTTGACCCGCATCACCGGGACCTCGCGGCCCATGCCGGGCACACTGCGCGGCAACACATAACGCTGCGAACGTGCGGCCCCCACTTTTCGCACCTGGCCTGATTGGATAAGCGGCGCCAAAGCGCGGGATACCGTGGGCTGGCTGACGCCCATGTGGCTTTGCAGCGCTGCGCTGGACAACACGCTGCCGTGCCGGCGCAAGGCCTGCAATGCCAGCCCGGTCAGTTCAGGTGGTGTTGCCATGGATAATTATATGAATAGATAAATTCATACAAATACCATGTATTTCCAATGATTTAAGATACTACTTGAATAGATAGTGTGGAATGAAATGCGGCGCCGCTTCACGCAGCTTCATGCCGCGCCAATACGCACCGAGGCGCTCCCAATGCCTGCAAACTCCACCTCCACCAGGTCGCCCGCTTCGATCTGGATGACGGCCCAGGCCCCGGTGGTGACCAGGTCGCCGGCACGCAAGTCGCGCCCACGCGCTTGCGCATGCTCGAACAGCCAGGGCAGCGGATGCGGGGCATCGCCGTTGGGGTGTGTGCCTTTGGCCTGTGCGCGCAGGCTGCCATTGATTGCTACTGCGTAGCCCTGTTCGGCCCAGTCGCGCGGCGCAAACGGCATCTCGGCGCCGGCCACCAGCACGCCGTGCAGTTGCTGATCCGCCGTTTTCCAGGCGCCCGGTGCAGCCATGCCGCCTACCAGGCGCGTGCCTACGAGTTCTATGGTCACGCACATGCTGCTTATGCAGGCCAGCACATCCGCGGCGCTGGTGGGCGTGCGGCCGAGCCGCAAGCCTACCTCGGCCTCCGCAAGCAGGCCTTGCGTGGCACCGGGCTGCCAGGTCGCCCCGCTGGGCAACACCACCGGCAATGGTGCGGCGGTCATCTGGCCTTTGCCGCCGGCCTTCCAGGCGCTTGCCCTTCCATTGGCGAACCAGCCCAATTCGGTGGCCACGGCATCCTGGATTACGTAGGCGTCGGCGGTGCTCAATGACGGGTCAAATATTTCCGGCTGCCAGGCGCTTGCACCGCGATGGGCTTGTGCCAATCCGCGCACTATGGTCTGGGCAAGGGGGGACAGGGGGTTGGAGGTGGGTTTTTGCATGGTGGCGAAATCATAGAGCGTGGCGCCGGGCCGGATACCGCGCCCGGCATATTCTGTGAAAATTTGCCTACCCCCACTGGAGACCTAGCCTTGACCCCATCCGCTTCCAATACTGTTGACCAGGCCATAAAGAGCCGCCAATCGATGCGCCAGTTCCTGCCCACGCCGGTGCCGCGCCAGACCCTGGAGCACCTGCTGGAAGTTGCCATGCGTGCACCCTCGGGCACCAACACCCAGCCCTGGAAGGTTTACGTGCTGCAGGGCGCGCCCAGGGATGACCTGGCGGACAAGGTCTGCGCAGCCCACGATGCGCTGCGGGCCGACTCGGCGCTGGCCGCCACTTACAGGGAGGAATACGACTATTACCCGCAGCAGTGGGTGTCGCCTTATATCGACCGGCGGCGTGAAAACGGCTGGAGCCTGTATGGCCTGCTGGGCATCACCAAGGGCGACAAGGAGAAGATGCACGCCCAGCACCAGCGCAACTACCGTTTTTTCGACGCGCCGGTCGGCTTGATGTTCACCATCGACCGCGTGCTGGGCCGGGGCTCGCTGATGGACTACGGCATGTTCCTGCAGAACCTCATGGTGGCGGCGCGCGGCCATGGCCTGCACACCTGCCCGCAGGCGGCCTGGAACGGCTTTGCCAGCATCATCCTGCCGCACATTGGAGCCGGTGACAACGAGATGCTGGTGTGCGGCATGTCGCTCGGTTATGCGGACGAAAGCGTGCTGGTCAATACCTTTCGCACGCCGCGGGTGCCGGCGGCGCAATTGACCACCTGGCTGGGTTGAGTTGCTACCGGGCCGGGCCTTGAGCCGCCTGCCACCAAACACACCATGAAGCCTGCCGCGCATTTCACCGAAACCACGACCGCCTACTGGCAGCGGATTCTCCAGCCGGAGGCCGAGCCACGGGCCGGCCCGCCATGGCGCTTTGCTTACCCCGCCCGGCTGCCGGACGGGCGGGTACTGATGTTGCCCATCCGGCAGTTGGCCAGCCAGCCGACCCACGCGGTGGCGTCGCTGCTGCTGAACCAGGCCGCCCTGGAGGTGGTGGACACACTGGGCGGCATGCTGGCGTCGCAGCTCAAGGCGCTGTGCGCCGACACCGTGGTGGGTTTGCCGACGCTGGGCCTGACCTTGGCTGCCGTGGTGGCGCGCGAACTGGCTCATGCGCGGTATGTGCCCATGGGTTATTCGCGCAAGTTCTGGTACGACGAGGCGCTGTCCACGCCGGTGTCGTCCATCACCACGCCCACACCGGGCAAACGTATCTACCTCGACCCGCACCTGATGCCGCTGGTGGCCGGCAAACGCGTGATCCTGGTCGATGACGCCGTGAGTTCCGGCACCACGCTGCAGGCGGCCTGGAGCCTGATCGAGTCGCTCGGTGCCGAGGTGGTGGCCTGCGGTGTGGTGATGCGCCAGGGCACACGCTGGGTGGACAGGATAGGTCTCGCGCGGACTGCATTGCTGCATGGCGTGTTCGACAGCCCCTTGTTGCAGGCGGTCCCGCAGGGCTGGGTGCTGCGGGATTAGGGCGTTGACGCCCGCGCGGCGTCGAACTGTGCGCTGTGCTCCGCGCGCCAAGTACGCCGCGTACTGTCGTCGATCCAGGCCGCGTCCAGCCCGTTCAGCATGAAGCCGCGCAGGTCGTCTACCGAAAAGCCGAAGTCGCGCACCATCATTCGCCAGGCCAGCGTGGGCGTGACCTGGTGCAGCGTCGGGTCGTCGGTGTTGGGGTGGATGCGCAGGCCCAGGCCGGGCATGCGGCGGATCGGGTGGTCCAGCGCCCAGCGCTCGGCGCTGAGGGTGCGCAGGTAATACGAGTTGGTGGGCACCACCGTAAACACGATGCCGCGATCGGCGCACCGGCGCGCAAAGTCGGGTGCGTCTACGATGGTGTAGCCGTGGTCCACGCGGTCCACCTGCAGCAGTTCCACGGCGGTGCGTACATTGGTCCAGGGCATGCCGAACTCGCCTGCATGGGCGGTAGTCTTCAGACCGGCGCGGCGCGCCAATGCGTAAGCTTCGGCAAATAGCTCGGGCGGGCGGTTCACTTCGCTGTAGTCAATGCCTATGCCCAGCGTTTCGTCGCGCCGGTGTGACGAAACCCATTCGACCATCTCCAGCGCGGCCTCGGGTGAAGCTTCGCGGTCTATCGCGGCGATCAGCCGCCCCACGATGCCGTGGTCGGTTTGCGCATCATGTAGGGCCGCGATGATGGCATCCTGGGCTAGCGGAAATGTTATGCCGGACCGCTGCGCAGTGCCAGTCGGGTTCCAGAAAAACTCGGCGTAACACACGTTGTGGCTGGCAGCGTCCTGCAGGTATTCATAGGTGATGCGGTGCAGGTCGTCGGGTGTGCGCAGCAGCGATGCGTCGAGCGCACGCAGGGCCTTGAGCACACCCAGCGGTTTTTCGCCGCGCAGGTAAAACGCGTCCACCTCGGCATCGGTCAGCGGTGGTGGTGTGCCAGCGGCCAGTGCCGCACGCCCGGCGCGCCGCGCCAGTTCCTTGAAGGTGGCATGGCGCACCGTGCCCAGCAGGTGGCAATGGATCTCCACCTTGGGCATGGCGTGCAGGAAACGCTCCAGAGTTGGGTCGTCCATCGTTTCAACCCCGTACGGCGCGCTCCAGCGCGGCAAACACCGCGCCGCGCAGGACTGCTTCGTTGGCAACACTGGCCACATCGGCATTGGCCACCGCCTTGCGTGGAACACGCCACTCCACCACTGTCATGCCCCGCGTATGGTCGCCCTTGAGCTCGACCACCATATGCGCCGGGCGAAACACCATGCCTTGCGGCGCCACCAGGGCGGCGGCGGCAGCCGGGTCGTACAGCGACATGGGCAGGCTGCCGTCCGGGCTGGCGATTCGCACATACCCCAGCAGCAGATCGGCCAGCACAGCGGCCCGTTCGGTACCGATGGTGCGCAGCTTTTCGGCATCGCTGGCGTGTACCCGCACCTGCCGGCAGGCGTCCAGCCCCACCATACGAAGTCGCACGCCGGCATCCAGCACGGCTTGTACCGCCTCCGGGTCCACCGCCGCGTTGAACTCCGCCGCCGCGGTGTGGTTGCCCGGGCCGGCACTGCCGCCCATCCACAGCAGCGTGCCGATGCGCTTGGCCAGTGCGGGCCGCCCAATCAGCACCCGCGCCACATTGGTAAGCGGGCCCAGGGCCAGCACGGTAACCGGCGCCGCTGACGAAGCCAGGTAGTTGCCCAGCGCGCCAACGCCGTCATGCGACGCAAGCGTAGTGCGCGCCAGCGGCAGGCTGCGCCCGGCCGAAGCCATGCCGTTGGCTCCGAGTATGTTCTGCGCGGTGACCAGCGGCGCCACCAATGGTTTGTCGCTCCCGGCATGGACCGCCATGGCCCAGCCAAAAAACGCCGCCGCACCCAAAGCGTTGTCGGTCACCACGTCCAGCGGCGCATTGCCGGCCACCAGCGACAGCCCGGCGATGGACCAGCCGGGCGTGTGCGCCACGGTCAACACGGCGGCCAGGTCGTCAAAACCCATGTCGGTGTCGATCCAGACCGCCGTTGTGGACATGGCCCTTACTCCCTGCCCGCCCGCTGCCGCCGCGGGTCGGGCACCGGCGTGGCGGCCAGCAGGCGTTGGGTATAGGCGTGTTGCGGCGTGTCGAGCACCGCGTCGGCGGTGCCCTGTTCCACGATGCGGCCCTGGTACATCACGGCCACGCGCTGGGCAAATGCGCGCACCACGCCCAGGTCGTGGGTGATGAACAAAAAGGCCAGGCCCTTTTGCCGCTGCAGGTCAAACATCAGGCGCAGGATTTGCGCGCGCACCGACACGTCGAGCGCCGATACCGGCTCGTCCGCAATCACGACCGCGGGTTGGGATGCGAGTGCCCGTGCAATGCCCACGCGCTGGCGCTGGCCGCCCGACAGCTCATGTGGCAGGCGGTTGCGAAAGTGCGCCGGCGGCAGGCCCACCTGCTCCATCAAGGCATCGACTTCCCCAGCCGCTTGTGTTGCGCCAAGAGCGCGGTTGTAACGCAGCGGCAGCGTTATGCTCCGCGCAATGGTGTGGCGCGGGTTAAGCGAGCCTCCGGTGTCCTGAAACACCACCTGTACCGCGCGCCGGAACTCGGCGTATGTGCCCCCCTGTTTTTGGGCAATGTCCTGTCCGCGAAACACCACGCTGCCGGCGCTTGGAGCAGTAAGGCCCAGCATCATGCGTCCCAGCGTTGTTTTGCCGCAGCCGCTTTCGCCTACCAGCGCCACCACCTCGCCCGCTTCAATCGACAGCGACACACCATCGACGGCGCGCTGCATTTGTCGCGCACGCAGCAGGCCACCGCTGCCACGCACCGGGAACAGCCGGCTTACGTCCCTGGCTTCCAGCAATGCCGTCATCGGGATGGCCCCCAGGCGTCAAACACCTTGGCCTGGCCCGCAAAATGGCAGCGGTTGATACCCCGGTCATGCACCCAGGGTTCGGGTGCCACGGTGTCGCACAGACCCGGCTGCATGATCGGGCAACGCGGGTGGAAGCGGCAGCCCCGCGGCCACTGGCCGGCAATGGCCACGCCACCCGGAATTGAAAACAGCGCGTGGGCGCGTGACTGCGGGCTCAGCACGCTGCGCAGCAGGCCCTGGGTATATGGATGGCCCGGTGCCTCGAACAAAGGCTCCACCGCGTTCGATTCCACGATCTGCCCGGCATACATCACGTTCACGTGTTGGCAGGTCTCGGCCACCACGGCCAGGTCGTGCGTGATCAGCAGCAGGCCCAGGTCAAGCTCCTTGCGCAGCCGTGTCAGCAGCTTCAGGATGCCGGCCTGCACGGTTACGTCGAGTGCGGTAGTGGGTTCGTCGGCTATCAGCAAAGCCGGTCGCATGGCCAGCGCGGCGGCGATCAGGATGCGCTGGCGCATGCCGCCCGAGAGTTCATGCGGGTACTTGCGCGCCACCTCGCGGGCCTTGGGCAGCTCCATCAGGTCGATCAGCTCCAGCACCCGGGCCTGGGCACCGTCGGACTTGCCGTGCGCCAGCAGCGTCTCCGCAATCTGGCGCCCTACCGGCATCAGCGGGTCGAGGTAACTCGACGGGTCCTGGAACACCATGCCCACGCGCGCGCCACGCACGGCGCGCAACTGCGCCGGCAACATCCGCGTCAGGTCCTGCCCATCGAGCCGGACTTCGCCCTGCGCCACATGCGCGAGCGGTGATGGGAACAATTTGAGCAGCGCAAACGCCGTCATGGACTTGCCCGAGCCCGATTCACCGACCAGGCCGACCGCTTCGCCCCGGTTGACACGCAGCGACACGTCGTTCACCACGCGCAGGGGCGCGCTTCCACCCGCGATATCCACCGACAGGTTGCGCACGTCCAGCAAAGTGGCCCCCGTGCGTTCCGGGCTGCCGCCCGGCCCGGGGCTTGTCACTCCCCCGGCAGCGGCGGTAGCCGATGACGCAAGTACTGCGCTGCCCCCAGTGTGGTCTGACTTTGGCTTCGCCGCACTTCGTGAGCCTTGGGGCGGCCCGGCGGAAAATTGTCCCCTGCCAGAGCTGCCGGGCTCATATGCGCCACTCATGATGCGTCCCCCGCGCGCGGGTTCAGCGCATCGTTGAGCGCATCGCCGAGCAGGTTGAATGACAACACGGTGAGCGCGATGCCCAGGCCGGCAAAGGCCGACATCCACCAGGCGCTGCGCAAATACTGCTGCGCGTCGTTCAGCATGGCGCCCCAGGACACCAGGTTGGGCTCACCCAGGCCGAAGAAGCTCAGGCTGGCCTCGATCAGGATGGCGCCCGCAATGTCCAGCGAACCCAGCACGATGATGGGCGCCGCCACATTGGGCAGGATCTCGCGCACGATGATGGCGCCGTGGCCCATGCCGGCCACGCGTGCCGCGTCGACAAACTGCGACTGGCGCAGCGTGGACACGGTGGCGCGTACCACGCGGGCCAGCTGTGGCCACGACAGCAACGCAATCACCAGGATCATCTTGACCAGGCTGGCGCCGAACACGGCGATCACGATCAGCGCCACGACAAAACGCGGCAGCGTCTGGAAGAACTCGGCCACCCGCATCAGCAAGGCGTCAAGCCAGCCCGAGAAGTAACCCGCCACGGCGCCTACCAGCACCCCGATCAACACCGCAACCGCAGCGCTGACAATACCCACCAGCAGCGAGACGCGGGTGCCGTAGACCACCCGCGCCCAGATGTCGCGCCCCAGGTCGTCGGTGCCCAGCCAGTGCGCTGGGGAGAGCGGCGGAAACAAGGCGTTGTCGCCACCGCTCAGAGGATCGTAGCCGGCCACCAGCGGCGCAAAAACGGCCAGCAACAGTGCGAGCGCCAACCACGCCACAGCCAGCACCGTGGTGGGCCGGCGCAGCAGGCGGCGCCAGAAGCCAGGCTTCTGGAACTGGCTGACCGGCTCCGCAAGCGCGGCCTCCAGAACAACGGGAACTGACGCTGTCATTGGGGTGCCTTTGTGCCGCGCACTGCGGTGCCATGCGCCTTGCGAGCGGCCCAGTGGATCATGTGCGTTCTATCCTTGGGTCGATCAGCCGGTGCACGATGTCGGTCGCCAGGTTGGCCAGCACCACGGTGGCCGAGACCATCAGCAAAATGGCCAGCATCACCGGGTAGTCCCGCCGCGAGATCGACTCGTACAGCAGGCGGCCTATGCCGGGCCAGGCAAACACCGCCTCGATCAGCGCTGAGCCGGCCAGGATAAAGCCGACGTTGTAGCCGATCACTGTCAATACTGGAGCCGCGGCGTTGCGCAGCGCATGCACCACCACCACGGTCCATTCGCTGGCGCCACGCGAGCGCGCGGCGAGGATGTAGTCGGCGCCCATCACCTCCAGCATGGCGGCCCGGGTGATGCGGGTGATCAGCGCCAGGTAACGCAGCGAAAGCGCAAAGGCCGGCAGCAGCAGATACCGCAGGTGGTCCAGTGTTCCGGCCCAGCCGGTGGCTGCGTTGCGCAGCGAAACATTGCCTTGCGATGGCAACCAGCCAAGCCAGATGGCGAAGGTCAGTATGAGCAACTGACCCAGCCAGAAATCGGGAATGGAATACCCGGCCGACGACAGCGACTGGATCGCGGTGTCGCTCCAGCGGCCACGCGTGCGTGCGGCCGCAATACCCAACGCGATACCCCCCAGGCTGGCGAACAGCAGGGCGCTCAGGGTGAGTTCCAGCGTGGCGCCCAGCCGCCCAAGGATCAGGGTTGCGACCGGCTGCTGGTTGGCAAATGAAAAACCAAAATCACCCTGCACCACCTTGGCCAGGTAGCGCCATAGCTGGATCCACACCGGCTGGTCCAGGCCGAACTCGCGCCGCATCCGTGCCAGGTATTCCGGCGGAGCGGGGAAGTCGCCCACCAGCAGCAGGATGGGGTCGCCCGGCGTGAAGGCGATCAGCAGAAAGTTGAGCACCACCACCGCGATCAGCAGTGGCACGGCATGGGCCAGCCGGCGCAGTATGAAACTTCCCATTCGACTACATGGCAGAAAGATTCACGGCCTCTAATCGAGGCGCCGTACGCCGGCCCACTGGTCACGCGCGTCCAGCGCCGGGAACACGCCGCCCAGCTTTTTGCTGGCCGTGTCCACCGTTTCTTCGTCAAACAGCACCAGCGAGGGCAGATCGTCGTTCAGGATTACCTGCAGGTCCTTGTAGACCTTGGCGCGCGCGGCGCGGTCGGCCGCCGTGGCGGCCAGGCCCAGCATCTCATCGACCTTGGGATTGGAGTAACCCGATGCGTTGGTGCTGGGCGAGGTGCCGGTATAGGTGTTGTACAGGCGGGTGTAGCCGATGGCCGGGTCGCCCGCCGAATAAAACGATTGCAGCGTGAGCTCGAAGTCGCGCTTGGCGTAGACACGTTCGTACAACACCGAACGCTCCAGCGGCTCCAGCTTGACCTCCAGCCCGATCTGGCGCAGGTTGTCCTGGATGATCTGCGACTGCGCGCGCATCTGGGGGCGCCCCACGTCGAACGGCATCCGCACCGTGGTGGTGTTGGGCTTGATACCGGCCTTGGCCAGCAGCGCTTTTGCGCGTGCCGGGTCGTAGGGGTACTTCTTTGCGTAGGAGACCTCTTCGTTGAGCAGCCACTTGAAGCCGTCGCCAAATGCACCGGCGCCGGGGCGCGCAATACCCTGCATGACCTGCTTCACGATACGGGTGCGGTCAATCGCAAACGCCAGCGCCTGGCGCGCGTCCTTGTTGGCGAACACACCGGCCTTGGTGTTGTACATCATGAACCAGATGGCCGGGATGTTGACACCGCGGCGCGCATACAAAGCCTTGTCGGCCAGCAGCCGGGGCACTTCTGGCTTGGGGGTGTAGAAGTCGAGCAGCTCGTCGATCTCACCGGTCTGCAAGGCTGGCACGCGGTTCGGGCCCTGCGGGATGATCTGGAAAATGATTTGCTCCAGATAGGGCTTGTCACCGTCCCAGTAGCTGGGGTTGCGCACCAGGCGGATGCTGGCGCCGCGTTTCCATTCGGCAAACTTGAACGGCCCAGTGCCCACCGGCTGCTGGTTGGCCGGGTTGGTGGCGATATTGCTGCCTTCGTACAGGTGGCGCGGCAGGATGGGCGCGTCGAACACGGTCATTTGCGACAGGAACGGCCCATACGGCTTTTGCAGCCGGAACACCACCGTGTTCACGTCCGGGGTATCGACCTCGATACCCAGGTTCTTGAACACCGGTGCACCGCGTGGATGCATCTTGGCGAGTATCTCGACGAAGGTGTACTTCACGTCGGCGCTGGTGAAGTCTTTGCCATCGTGCCACTTGACACCACGGCGCAACGTGAAGCGGTAGGTCTTGCCGTCAGGCGAAATGGTCCACGCGGTGGCCAGAGACGGTTTGGGCTCGTAATTCGGGTCAAGGTAAATCAAACCCTCCAGTATCTTGGCCGATACGTCGCCGGCCGTGAAGTCGGTGGTGGTGCCGATATTGAGTGTGGGCGGGTCGGTATCGATACCGAGTATGGCCGTACCCTTGGCTGCGGCCGCGGCGTGTTGGCCAATGGCCATGCCGGCCGCTATCGTCAGCGCACGCCGGGCGAGTTGGCGCCGGGACAGGGGTAGCAACGCCGGGGGTTGGAAGAGGTTCATGGTGTGTCTCGTATCTCGGTAGAACAGCTGATACCGTGTTGCATTCTCGATGGCGGCACTGCACTGGCAGACAAGCGTGCACGCACAACGCAATATCCGGGCCAAATGATTGTGACACGCGAGTTTGCGCGGCGCGGCGGCACAATGCTGGCTGCCGCATTGCTCCGCGAGACCACCACCATGATTTCCGCCCCCATCCTGCCCGCCATCCTTGCCTCTACCCCCGAGATGGTGGCGCTGCGCCGGCAAATTCATGCCAACCCGGAACTCGGCTACCAGGAGTTCGCCACCAGCGACCTGGTTGCCGAACGCCTCACGCGCTGGGGTTATGCGGTAGCCCGCGGCTTGGGCGGTACCGGCGTGGTGGGCAGCTTGCAAGCGGGCACGGGTAAACGCCGTCTGGGCTTGCGTGCCGACATGGACGCCTTGCCAATGCAGGAGACCACCGGTCTGCCTTACGCCAGCCGCAACCCGGGCCGCATGCATGCCTGCGGGCATGACGGCCACACGGCCACCTTGCTGGCCGTAGCGCAGGTGCTGGCGGCCAGCAAGGCGTTCGACGGCACGGTGAACCTGATTTTCCAGCCGGCCGAAGAAGGCCTGCAAGGCGGTCGCAAGATGGTGGACGAAGGCCTGTTCGAGCGGTTCCCGTGTGATGCCATCTATGCCTACCACAACGAGCCCGGATTCCCCGCCGGCCAGTTCGGTTTTCTGGCCGGGGTGATCTACAGCTCATCGGATACCGTGGTGATTACCATCCACGGTAAAGGCGGCCACGGCGCGATGCCGCACACCACGGTGGACCCGATTGTGGTGGCTGCGCATCTGGTGCTGGCGTTCCAGACTTTGGTGGCGCGCGAGATCGACCCCAACGACATGGCTGTCGTCACGGTAGGCGCCATCCACGCCGGCCAGGCGCCCAATGTGATTCCGGCCAGCGCAGAGCTCCGGCTCTCGGTGCGCGCCCGCAAACCCGAGGTGCGCGAGTTCCTGCGCCGGCGCATCACGGAAATGGCGCAAGCCCAGGCCGCGGTGCTGGGCGCCACGGCCGACGTGGACTACCAGTGGAAGTCGCCGCCTTGCATCAACGACGCCGGCGCTACGGTGTTTGCGCAGCAGGTGGCGCTGCAGTGCATGGGCGCCAAGGCCTTGATCCCCGACATGGCGCCGCTGCAGGCGAGTGATGACTTTGCCTTTATGCTGAACGCCGTGCCGGGCAGCTATTTCATCGTGGGCAACGGCAATGGCCAGCCCGGCGACGGGCCGGGATGCATGGTGCACAACACCGGCTACGACTTCAACGACGAGATCCTGCCCACCACGGCCAGTTTTCTGGTGACGCTGGCGCAGACTTACCTGGTGCCACAGGACCAGGAAACACAACAACCTGGAGACCGACGGGCATGATCAAACACACGGTATTTTTCAAACTCAAACACCCATCCGGCTCGGCACGGGAGTCCGCATTTATCGAGCTGGCACTGGGCTTGTCGCGTATTGCCGAGGTACGCAATCTGGAGTGCGTGCGCCAGGTTGGCGAGAAGGCCGATTTCGCCTGGGGTTTGCTGATGGAGTTTGCAACCCAGGCCGACTACGAGCGCTACAACAATCACCCCGACCACGTGAAGTTCGTTGCCAGGCACTGGCTCCCTGAAGTGGAAGCTTTTATCGAGCTTGACTACGTTGCGCGGGTCTGATTCTCTGTACCCCGGCGCCGCGTTTTGAGCCGTCCCGTGGCGCTACAGTTGCCCGCATGACGCAGCGACTCACGCCGGGCACTGCCCTGCTCCTTACCGTGCCCCCGCTGATGTGGGCCGGCAACGCCGTGGTCGGCCGCCTGCTGCACGACCTGATTGCGCCGATGGCGCTGAACTTTTTTCGCTGGGTGATTGCGTTCGCCATCCTGTTGCCGCTGGCCGGGTGGGTGCTGCGCGCATCGAGCGGCATGTGGACCCATTGGCGGCGTTTTGCGCTGCTGGGCTTGCTGAGCGTGGGCTGCTACAACGCGCTGCAGTACCTGGCGCTGCAAACCTCCACGCCGCTGAATGTGACCTTGGTGGCGTCGAGCATGCCGTTGTGGATGCTGGCGCTGGGGGCCCTGTTTTTTGGCGCCAGGGTCACGCGCCTGCAGTTGCTGGGCGCCGTGTTGTCCATCGCCGGTGTGGCGGTGGTGTTGTCACGTGGGCAACTGGCGCAACTGCTGCAACTGCGCCTGGTGGCCGGCGATCTGTACGTGCTGCTGGCCACGTTCTGTTGGGCCTGGTACAGCTGGTTGCTGTCGCGTCCCAACGAGCCGCAGGCCATCCGTGGCGACTGGGCCGCTTTCCTGCTGGCCCAGGTAACGGTTGGCCTGGGGTGGGCCAGCCTGTTTGCCGGTGGCGAATGGGCGCTGACCGATGCGCACATTCACTGGGGCTGGCCGTTGATCAGCGGCTTGCTGTTTGTGGCAGTGGGCCCGGCCGTGTTGGCCTACCGTTGCTGGGGCATGGGGGTACAGCGCGCGGGGCCGGCGGTGGCGGGATTCTTTTCCAACCTCACGCCGCTGTTTGCGGCACTGATGTCCGCCGCTTTTCTGGGCGAGTTGCCCAAGCCTTACCACATGCTGGCGTTTGCGCTGATAGCGGGCGGCATTGTGGTGTCGTCGCGGCGCTGAAGCCTGAGAAAACGCCGGGCCGCCCCAAGTTTTCTTGCCACCCCTCGGGGGCCTGACGCGTAGCGGCAGGGCTGGGGGCGCTCTCAGGTAAACACCCGCCGTGCGTGTACGCCGAGCCCTGAGGCGACGCTGGCAAAGCGGTTGCCGCGCACCGCCTGCGCCGACGGAAACCTTGCCGCAATGCGGTCTGCCAATGGCTTGAGGCCGGTGGAGCCACCGGTGAAATACAAGGCATCGACCTTCTCGCGCGCCAACCCGGCCCGAATCAATGTTTCGTCGGCGGCAGCGGCAATACGCTCCAGGTCGCCGTGGATGGCAGCCATGGCGTCGGCCTCATGCATGGCCACCAACAAACCAGGTTCCAGCACTCCCAGGTCGATTTGGGTGTCGCCGCCTTCGGCCACGGCAATTTTTGCGCTCTCGGCCCGTGCGATCAGCGCATGGCCAAGACGACGTGCAATCACGGCCATCAGCCGCGCGTGCTGCTGCACATCGGCGTAGAAACTTTTCATGCCCTTGAGTTCCAGCACGCGGGCCGGTGCGTACACGGTGTTGATCAGGTGCCAGGTGGCCAGGTCGAAGTACACCTTGCTGGGCACCTCGCGTCCGGTCGGTCCCTGGCCACGGTAGCCACAGGTCGGCAGGATACGTGCGAGCGCCAGGTGGCGGTCGAAATCGGTGCCGGCGACGTGGATCCCGTGGTTGGCCAGGATGTCCTTTTTGCGGTCGGTGCGCTGGCGCCGCCTGGGGCCTACCCGCACCAGCGAGAAGTCGGAAGTGCCGCCGCCGATGTCGGCCACCAGCACAATCTGTTCGCGCTCCACCGTGGTCTCAAAGTCCAGCGCCGCGGCAATCGGCTCGTACTGGAAAGTGATGTCGGCAAACCCCACCTCGCGTGCCGCCTGCGCCAGCGCGGCCTGGGCGGCGGCGTCACGTTGTGGATCGTCGTCTACAAAAAATACCGGGCGTCCCAGCACCACCCGGGTCAGCTCATGGCCGGCCTGCTGTTCGGCCATGGTCTTGAGGTGGCGCAGGTAGCTGCCCACCACATCGAGGTAACGCACCGAACGGCCACCGCCCACGTCGGTGGCCTGGGTGGCCAGCGTGGAGCCGAGTATGCTTTTCATGGAACGCATCAAGCGGCCCTCGACGCCCTCCACGTACAAGCTTATCGCGGCGCGGCCGTAACTGCGCTGCGGTTCCTGGTAGCTGGCCAGACCTTCCACGGCGTAGAACACGGCAGTCGGCATGGTCGGCTGGCCTTCCTCGAGCTCGACCAGCTGCACTCCCGTTTCATGGGGCAGGGCGATGGCGGAATTGGAGGTGCCGAAATCAATGGCGCAAAAGTCAGGCATGGTGCGGTACGGACGATGCGGCCGAAGGCCGCGCAACGGCCGGGTGGGGGCAGGCGGAAAGGACGCGATTCTAGCTGGCGCACGCGGCGCCCCGGGCCACCCGCGCCTCAGTATGATCGGGTTGCCGGGGCGGGGTCGCTCATTAGGCCCGGCGCAATAACGAGGAGAACACACCATGACCGCTTTTGGAACACTCGACGGCACCGGTTTTGAAGTGATAGCGCCGGAATTTTCTTCCTTCCTTGCAGGCCCGGAACGCGTAGCACGTCTGTGGACCGGCGCTCGCTGGTGCGAGGGGCCGGCCTGGTTTGCGGCGCACCAGACGCTGGTGTGGTCGGACATACCCAACAACCGCATGATGCGTTACGACCAGCTCAACGGCACGGTCGGCCTGTTCCGTGAGCGCTCGAACAATTCCAACGGCAACACCGTGGACCGCCAGGGGCGCCTGGTGACCTGCGAACACCTGGCGCGCCGCGTGACCCGCACCGAACACGATGGCAGCATCACGGTGCTGGCCGACCGCTGGCAGGGTAAACGCCTGAATTCGCCCAACGACGTGGTGGTGCATTCGGACGGCGGCGTCTGGTTTACCGACCCGAGCTACGGCATCCTGTCGGACTACGAAGGCGAACGCGCCGAAAGCGAGATCGGTGCCTGCCACGTGTACCGCATTGACCCCGTGACGGCTGCGGTGGACCGCGTGGCCGACGACTTCGTCAAACCCAACGGGCTGGCGTTTTCTGCCGACGAATCCATTCTTTACATTGCCGACACCGGCGCCAGCCATGACCCCGACGGACCCCGCCACATCAGGCGATTCAAAGTCAGCGGCGATGGCAAACGGCTGGAGTCCTCATCGCTGTTTGCCACCTGCACCAATGGGCTGTTCGACGGCTTCCGGCTCGACCGCGCGGGCCGCCTGTGGTGCAGTGCCAAAGACGGCGTTCACGCCTATGCGCCGGACGGCCGGCTGCTCGGCAAGATACTGATCCCCGAGACGGTGGCCAATGTCTGCTTCGGCGGGCCCAAACGCAACCGGCTTTTTATCTGCGGTACCAGCTCTCTGTACGCGGTGTACTTGAAGGTCAACGGGCTTTGACCCTGCCAGGCATGCGCCTTGCCCTCGCGTTGTCGCTGGGCGCTGCGCTGTCGCTGGGTATTACACGGTTTGCCTACGGCCTGTTGCTGCCGCCGATGCGCGCCGACCTGGGTTGGAGTTATGCGCTGGCCGGCGCGATGAACACCAGCAATGCGGCCGGTTACCTGCTGGGAGCGCTGCTCACGCCGCTGCTGTTGCGGCGCATGCTGCCCGGCAATCTGATGCTGCTGGGCAGCTTGTGCGCAACCGTATTGATGGCGCTGAGCGGCCTGTTTACCGACACCACGGCGTGGCTGGTGCAGCGCCTCGCGGCCGGTATCGCGAGCGCGTTTGTTTTTATTGCGGGTGGTTTGCTGGCGGCGCGCCTGGGTGCCACCGATGCGCGGCGCGGCGGGCTGCTGATCGGCCTGTATTACGGCGGTACCGGTATTGGCATCAGCCTGTCCGCGCTGGTGGTGCCGGGTGTGCTGCAGGTGGCGGCGGGCACCAGCCATGCGTGGGCCTGGGGCTGGGCGGCGTTGGCCGTGTTGTGTGCTGCGGCAACCCTGCTGCTGCGTTGGCCGGCAGCGCAACTGGCCGGGCTGACGGGGGTAGCGGCCACCGGAGCCGTGGCAGCAAGCACACACCTGCCGGTCAGGCGTTTCGCTTTTGCGCTGGCGGGTTACGGCATGTTTGGCATGGGTTACATCGGTTATATGACTTTTGTGGTTGCGCTGCTGCGTGAGCAGGGTCAATCGGCGGCGGGCATTACGGCGTTCTACACCTTGCTGGGAGTAGCCGTGATGGTCTCACCGCGCCTGTGGGCACCTTTGCTGGACCGCTTCCAGGACGGGCGGCCACTGGCCCTGTTGAACGGCTTGCTCGGTTGCGCCACCATCGTGCCCGCGTTCAGCGGCGCGTGGCCGCTGGTGTTTGCCTCCGGCCTGTTGTTCGGCGCGGTGTTCCTGTCGGTGGTGGCGTCCACTACGGCGCTGGTGCGCCACAACCTGCCGGCGAGCCAGTGGGCGGCCGGCATAGGAGCCTTCACCATTGTGTTTGCGGCCGGGCAGATTGTTGGCCCTGCCGTGGTGGGCTGGATATCGGACGGCGCGGGTGGGCTCGCACGTGGTTTTGTGGTGTCGGCGGCGGCGCTGTGGGTGGGTGCGGTGTTGGCACTGCAGCAGCGTTCTCTGGTTAGGGACGCACAACAGGCCTGACCAGCGCCGTTACACTGGCCGGCCTTGCCCGCCATGTCTTTTTCTTCCCTCGGACTTGTCCCCGCCCTGGTTCGCGCCGTTGGCGAGTCGGGTTTTGCCGTGCCTACGGCCATCCAGCGTGCGGCCATTCCCGCTGTGTTGCGGGGTGCGGATGTGCTGGGTTCGGCGCAGACCGGCTCGGGCAAGACAGCGGCCTTTGTGCTGCCCATGCTGCAGCGCCTGCAGGAGGGCCCAACCCACACCCCCCGGCGGGTTCACGCACTGGTGCTGGTGCCTACCCGCGTGCTGGCCGCGCAGGTGGGTGAGGTGGTGCGCAGCCTGGCACAGCACCTGGCGCGGCCGGTGAAGGTCGCCGTGTTGTTTGGCGGCGTGTCGGTCAACCCGCAGATGATGGGCCTGCGCGGCGGTGCCGATGTGGTGGTAGCCACACCCGGCCGGCTGCTGGACCTGGTGGCACAGAACGCGCTCAAGTTGTCGGGTGTGCGCCTGCTGGTGCTGGACGAGGCGGACCGGCTGCTGGGCCTTGGCTTCGCCGACGAATTGAATCGCATAGTGGCGCTGTTGCCGCAAAAGCGGCAAAACCTGCTTTTTTCGGCTACGTTCCCGCCCGACGTGGAAGCACTGGCCGCGGCGCTGCTGAGCGAGCCGGTGCGGCTGGAGATAAGTACCGCCCCCACGCAGGAAGCCGGCATTGTGCAGCGTGTGATCCAGGTGGACGCAAACCGGCGCACCGAATTGCTGCGCCACCTGATCAAGGAGGGCAGCTGGGAACGGGTGCTGGTTTTTGTGGCGACCCAATACGCCACCGAACACGTGGCCTGGAAGCTGCACAAGGCGGGTCTGTTTGCCACGCCTTTCCATGGCGGCATGGGCCAGGGCGCGCGCACCAAGGTGCTGGCCGAATTCAAAAACACGCAGTGGGACGTGGTGGTCACGACCGACCTGGCCGCGCGCGGCATCGACATCGCGCAGTTGCCGGTGGTGGTGAATTACGACCTGCCGCGTTCCGCGGTGGACTATGTGCACCGCATAGGCCGCACCGGCCGCGCGGGCGAGAGTGGGCTGGCGTTAAGTTTTGTGAGCGCGCAAACCGAGGCACATTTCGCCCTGATCGAGAAGCGCCAGCACCTGAGCCTGCCGCGCGAACAGATAGCGGGTTTCGAGCCGGTACAGGTGCCGGCGCCGGTGGATCTGGCGCCTGTGCCCGGCACCGGAGGTATCAAGGGCAAACGGCCCAGCAAGAAGGACAAGCTGCGCGCCGCCGCAGCGCACAGCGCTGAATAAGCGTTCGGTACTTCGTTCTCGCTGAACTATTTTCCGTTCGGGCAGGGTCCAAGCCTGCGCGGGCCATTGGACTTTTCGGCAGGCTCAGGACGGGCCAGGTTCAGGGCGGGCGGAGGCGTCCGTAACGCCCTCCGGCCTTGGCTTGCGGTGGCCCGGTTTGACCAGGATCTCCACGTAGAACTGGCTGCCCGCCTCCTTGGCCACCGCGTCGATCAAAGCCGTCAACGTGGCCAGGTGCACCACCTCGGCCGCCTCGGATGTCGCGCCAAACTTGCAGTCAAAATCCCAGTAGTCCACGCCTTCGGGCAAGGCACGGCGCCGATCACGCTTGATGGTCTTGCGGATTTCGTGTTTGACCGCATCCAGAACCCGGTCGCGGTTCTTGCCTTCGATGTTGAGCTGGAAAGTTTTCTTCATGGCTGATGGTAGCGCTTGCTACAGTGGGGTATTTTCCAGGACACGGGTGTATCCATGGCACGAAGCACGGAATGGGCGGACAAGGTGCTGGCGCTGGCCAAGGGCGGCAATACGGCGGCGGCGATTGCCCAGATCAAGGTGGCCCCCAGCGTGAAGGACCTCAAGGCATTGCAAGCCGCCATGGTCGCGGCCCGGCTGGCCGGGCGCTGGCGCGACGTGGATACGGCGGTTGCCGACAATTTGGACGCGCTGTCGGCACCGAGGCTGCATCGCTCGCCGTAGAACGCTTTGCGCTGTCGCTATCTGTCCGCGCATGGGGTCGAACGGGCCCTTGCCGCGTGGTGCGCTGGTGGCTAAACTTGGTCGCGTGCATGCGCTTGGAACTCGTCCCTATTTGCGGACAACTGGGTCGCTGACGACTTCACCTTCGGGGCTGCCGCTCCAGTGCCGGAGCCCGACACCTATGCCTTGCTGTTGGCCGGGCTGGGCGTGGTTGCGTGGGCGCGGCAGCGCAGGGCCCGAACGCAGTGGCATCGGCGGCAGATCGCCATGGCCGGTTGAGGCCAAAAACCAGCGGACGGTTATTGGCGCCGCAACATGTCAAAGTTGAGCAGGCGCGTGGCGATCACCGTCTCGGCCAGAAAACACAGCAGCGCCAGCAGAAAACACACCACTCCGGCCAGAAACCCGCCGACGGCCCAGCGTGCGCTCTGGAAGGCAGTGGTCTCACCCAGAAACAGCAGGATGATGGTCAGGCCGATCAGGAAGGCACAGCTGGTAAGCAGCGCGATACAGCCATTGGCGAGGCGCCCGCGTTGGCGCAACTCGCCCAGCTCGGTGGTGGCGCGCGCCAGAAACTCGGCGTCGTCCGACACGCGTGCCCGGTCTTCCACGGTCCGGGCCCGGTCAATGATGCGCGCCAGCCGGCCCGCCACCGCACCAATCATCCCCGACACCGCGGTCAGCAAGAACACCGGCGCGACCGCCAGCTGGATGCCGTGGGTGATGGAGTCGGAGTCGAGGGGGATGGACATGGTATGCGCGCATTATCAGCCGCCTTCCCTGCTTGAAGAAGTTGTTGCTGCAGGTGCGGAGATTTCCCCAACATGCCAGCCCCATGCTAGGCTAATGCTTTCAACCCCAATGTGGCCAGCTCAATGGAGACAGCATGATAGAAAAACATCTCGATATCCCCAGCGCCGACGGCGCGATGAACAGTTTTGTGGTCTACCCGGAGGAGGGTGGGCCCTGGCCGGTGGTGCTGTTCTATATGGACGCACCGGGCAAGCGCGAAGAGCTGCACGACATGGCGCGGCGCATTGCGGCGGTTGGCTACTACGTGATTTTGCCCAACCTCTATTACCGCAAGACGCGAGAGTTTGAGCTGACCGTGCGCGACGAGGCGGGCATGGCCGCCATGTTTGCCTTGATGGGCCACCTGAGCAATGCGCTGGTGGTGCGTGATACGGAGGCGATGCTGCGTTTTGCGGATGCGCAGCCGCAGGCCGATGGCAGCCGCGTGGGCGCCGTAGGCTACTGCATGAGCGGGCCGTTTGTGATGGCCGCGGCGGCGGCGTTCCCGGAACGCGTCAAGGGCATCGCGGCCATCCATGGCGCGAACCTGGTGACGGACCGTGACGACTCCGCCCACTTGATGGCTCCGCGCATACGCTGCGAAAGTTATTTCGCCTGCGCCGAGACCGACAAATGGGCCCCGCCGGAGCTTGTCCGGACACTGGAGGCGGCATTGCGGAGCGCGGGCACGCCACACCGCATCGAGTGGTATCCGGGAACCGAACACGGCTTCGTGTTCCCGCACCGTACGGGTATCTACAACCAGCCGGCGGCGGAACGCCATTGGGAAAGGCTTTTTGCGTTGTTTGGGCGGACCTTGCAACGCGCGGTCTGAAGCGTTCGGGCACCCGCGAACGCAGAAGTTCTTTCTTGCTGTTTTTGAAATAACTATCTTTAAGGAGTTATTTGACTTAACCACTTTTAAGTAGTAAAGTTCATTAACTACTTAAAGAGGGTAAGCCATGTACCCGGTAGATACTCCTCAACAGCTACACACCATTCTGCGCACCCTGCGCCAGTCACGCGGGCTCACCCAGACGCAGTTGGGTCAGTTGCTGGGCGTCAGCCAGAAACGTATCGCGCGTATTGAGGCTGCGCCGGAAGTAACCGCCTTCGATCAGATCGCACGCATGGTCTCGGCCATGGGATGCCGCCTAGTCATCGAAGAGCCGCAAAACCATCGCGCCGCCGAAGAATCCGCCGCGTACACCCCCAAGTGGTGAAACGGTGGTCACTTTCCGGCGTCCCCGAACCGGTCCACGTGACAGCATGCTCGCGGTGTGGGCCAATGGCGAGCGGGTGGGCACATGGTTCCTGGTGGATGGCGAGCACCGCTTTCAATATGCCGAAACATGGCGCACTTCCCCATCCGGGCGAAGGCTTTCGCTGTCGCTCCCGTTTACACCGGACAACCTGCCCCATCGCGGCGCGCTGGTACACAACTATTTTGACAACCTGCTGCCCGACAGCGACGCCATCCGCCGCAGGCTGCGCGACAAGTTCGCAACCGGCAGCACCTCCGCGTTTGAATTGCTCGCTGCCGTAGGCCGTGACTGTGTGGGGGCAGTGCAGTTATTGCCGCCTGGCCTGGAGCCTCGGGGTTTCGACCGGATAGAAGCCGCACCCCTGGACGAAACTGGCGTGGAACACGCCATCAACACCGCCGTGACGGATACCCGTGTGCTGGGGCAGTTGCAGGAGGACGACTTCCGCATATCGATTGCCGGAGCCCAGGAGAAAACAGCGCTGCTGTGGCACGGCGGCCAGTGGTGCCGGCCCTTTAATGCCACGCCGACTACGCATATTTTCAAACTTCCACTGGGTCTGGTCGGCAACCTGCGGGCAGATATGTTTACCTCGGTCGAGAACGAGTGGTTGTGCGCGCGAGTACTCGGATTGTTGGGTTTCGATGTTGCCGTCTGCGGCATGGCCGCTTTCGGGCAGCGCAAGGTACTGGTCGTCGAGCGGTTTGACCGCGCCCTGGAAACTCCCCCCAGCAAGCAGCCGTGGCTGGCCCGCTTGCCACAGGAAGACTTCTGCCAGGCGCTTGGTATAGCTGGCGCAGACAAGTACGAATCCGATGGCGGGCCGGGCATCAAGGCCATCCTGCGCCTGCTTGACACCAGCAGCAATGCCAATGCAGACAAGCTGACGTTCGTCAAGGTGCAGCTGGCCTTCTGGCTGATGGCCGCCACGGACGGCCACGCCAAGAACTTCTCCATTTTCCTGGAGCGTGGTGGTGGCTACCGGCTCACGCCGCTGTACGACGTGTTGTCCGCCTGGCCCATCATCGGCAACGGGCCGAACCAGATCAGCCCGCGCCGTGCCAGGCTGGCCATGGCGCTGCGCGGCAAAAACACGCATTACCACCTGCACGAAATCCAACCCCGCCACTGGCAGGCGCTGGCCACTCAAAGCGGCGTGCCTGATGCGTTTGATGCGATGGTGGGGCTGGTGCTGCAGGTGCCCTACGCGCTGGAGCAGGCCGAGGCGCTGTTACCGCCGGGTTTTCCGGCACGTGTGTTCAGGTCCCTACGCGCCGGCATGCTTGCGCAGGCCGAAAACTTCGTCGCCGGGATGTCCTGATCGAGAGGTCGATGACCTCTCAAACGTCCAGCACCACGTCCCCCAGCGGCCGCGAACAACAGGCCAGCACCCAGCCGGCGTCCACGTCCTCGTCGGTGATGCCGCCGTTCTGCACCATGTGCACCCTGCCCTCCAGCTTGCGTACCTTGCAGGCGCCGCACACGCCGAACAGGCAGGCGCTGGGTATGTGCAGGCCGGCCTGGCGGGCCACGGCGAGCAGCGTATCGGCCTCGTGGCAGGCCATTTCGCGCTGGGATACGGCAAAACGCACATTGGCCGTGCGGGCATCCTCGATACGCACATCTTCCGCGTGTTCGCGTGTCTCGGACGCGTCGTGCACCGGCACCGCAAAACTCTCTTCGTGGTAGCGGCGCATGTCGTAGCCGGCGGCGCGCAATACGTCGCGCACCGCCTGCATATAGGGCTCGGGGCCGCAGCAGAACACCTCGCGTTCGCGGTAGTCGGGGCAGATCAGCTCCAGCATCAGCTGGTTGATGCGCCCGCTGTAGCCGGTCCAGGCGCCGTAGGGGTTGGGCCGTTCGCATACAAAAGCCACGCGGAACTCGGGCAGGCGTGCGCTGATGGCCTCCAGTTCGCTGCGGCACAACAGGTCGGCCGGCGTACGCGCGCACTGGATGAATCCCACGTCGGTGTGCCGCCCCAGGTCGAACAGCCAGCGTGTCATCGACATCAGCGGCGTGATGCCGACACCGCCCGACAAAAAAAGGTATTTTTCTGCCGGGTGCAGGTGGATGCTGAAGATGCCGGCCGGCCCGCTGGCGCGGATGCGGTCACCCACCTTGAGGTTCTGGTGCAGCCATTTCGATACCTTGCCCCGGGGCTCGGCCTTGACCGTGATGGTCACGCATACCGGGCGTGAGGGGCTGGACGACAGCGTGTAGCAGCGCAGGTGTTTCTGGCCGTCGACCTCCACCTCTATGGTCACGAACTGCCCGGCCGCATAACGGAACCAAGATGGCTGCGTGGTCTGGAAGCAGAAGGTCTTTACGTCGGGGCTGTCGTCCAGCACCATGGTGCATTCCAGTTCTTCCGACTGGCTGTCCCAGGGTTTGACGTCGGCCAGGGCGGGAATGGCGTCGAGTACGGCGTTCATGGCCTGCTCCTTACGCCGCGCGCAGCTTGAACGTGGGCTGGGTTTCGCCCAGGCCGCTCCGCATTTCGCCGGTATACCAGTCGATGAAGTTCTGCACCCCGAACTCGATGGTGGGTGAATACGGCCCCGGCTCGTAGGCCTTGCTGTTGATGCCGGCCTGGTTGTTCTCGGCCAGGATGCGGTCCTGGTCGTTGGTGGCGCTCCACACATGTTTTAGCTTGTCCAGGTCGTAGTCCACGCCTTCCCTGGCGTTTTTGTTCACTAGCCACCAGGTGGTCACCATGGTCTCCTGGGCACTCAGCGGCAATACGCGGAACGCCAGCGCATGGTCGGCCTGCAGGTGGTTCCAGTTGTTGGGCAGGCTTAGCATGCGTACTGAGCCGAGATCCGCGTCCTTCAGATTACCCAGCAGGCTGCCCTGGACCGCCAGCGTGCCGTCCATGGTCATCGAGGTGCCGCTGGCCAGCGGCAGGCGCACCACGCGAAAACGCTTGTCGTCCGAGTTCTGCGACACATGCGGCAGGCCCTGGCGGTCCCATTCGGCCGCCTTGTCGCGGATGCGTTGTGTGAACGCCGGGGCCACGCGTGGGTCGTCGCTGCTGTCGAACTCCGACAGGGTGCGCAGCAGTTCCGGGTGACTGCCCGAGCAGTGGTAACACTCGCGGTTGTTTTCCAGCACCAGCTTCCAGTTGGCCTTCTCGATCAGGGTCTGGGTAAAGGCGACCTTGGCGTCCTGCAGGCCGTGCGGCAGCATGTAGGGCTCGACCATCTTGGCAAACGGTTCGAAATCGGGCGCCTCTTCGGCCAGGCACACATAGACGTATCCGCCCACCACGCGGCAATGCGCCTGTTTGAGCGGAAACTGTTTCGGGTCAAAGTCCGGTCCCATGTCGCGCGCGAACAGCAGCCGGCCGTCCAGGTCGTAGGTCCACTGGTGGTAAGGGCAGACCAGCTTGGCCACCTTGCCCTGTTCACCCACGCAGAGCTTGGAGCCGCGGTGCCGGCAGGTGTTGTAGAAGGCGCGCACGGTGTTGTCGGCACCGCGCACGATGGCTATGGACGATGTGCCCACATCCAGCGTGAACCAGTTGCCGGTGGCCGCAATCGTGCACTCGGGCGCCGCGAACAGCCAGCAGCGGTTCCAGACCAGTTCGATGTCCAGCCGGTGGAAATCCTCCTCGCAATAAAACGGCTGCGGCAAGCTGTAGTTGGCCACGCGCGCGGCGAGCAGATGGGAGAGTCGGTTGCGTGCTTCCAAGGCGGTTTACTCCTGGTGTGGGTCCATCGAACGGACCACCGAGAGAATCGCCGGCGCAAGCCCCAAAGCGCAATGTGCGGGAGCCTGCGACCGCCCGACCGCCCTCCGCAGTCCTGCCATGTGTTTGCGCGGGCTGGTTTCCGGACTCGCGCACGACACGTCTCGATGTCGTCGGCACCGCCTTCCCGGGGGAAAAATCCCAGTGGCTTTATACGGCGCCTGTTGCTGCACTTACCGTTGCGGGGGCAGTTTCGGCATTACACCGAATTCCCATTTATCCGGGGCAAACAACCCCGGCACCTGCGCTAACCCCGGCCATTGCTGGCCGGGCTTGAAAATCAGTGTAGCGGGGCCGGCATCACGCGCTTGATGCTGCCCGCGACGCCGTTTTGTCTGGTGCCGACGCTCCCAGCAAACGCCAGGCCAGCCAGGCCGCGAGCACGGCCACCAGCGCACCGCCGCCAAACAAGGCCAGCGACGCGCGCGAAACAATGTCCGCGGTGAGACCGCCGTCGAGCCCGACGCTGTTGCCCAGCAGCCCGGCCAATGCCGCGCTGACCGCGCCACCCACATTGCCCAGGGTTGGAATAGCGCCTGCCGTGGCGTCCTCCTGGCCGGGCTGTGCGGACGACATCACGCGCTGGTTGAGAAAGGCGTTCGAGATTCCGAACCCGACGCCCACCAGCGCCATGCTCAAGGCAACCAGCGCCAGCGGTTGCACGGCCAATGTGAGAGCCAGGCCTGCAAGCCCCAGCGCCAACACCAGCGGCCCGGCCAGGATGGCGGTGTTCTGCCATCGCGCCGGCAGCGGCCCGATGGCGATTGCCATGACCGTCCATGCGATGGCGTGGATGGCACCGAAGTAGCCCGCCATCGTCGGGCTCAGGTTCCGGTGCAATTGCAGCAGGTAAGGGCCGTATACATAGACCGAGGCTTCGGAGAGCGGCATCAACAACAGCACCCACAGACCCAGCGATACAGCGTGGCGCAGGTTGGGAAATACGGTCGGGAACAGGTGCACGGCGCAGCGCCGGTCGACTTTTAGCACCAGCGCCATCAGGGCAAAACCCGCCAGCACCGACAGGAATCCCCACCAGGGATGGGGCAGCCGATCCGCTGCCGTGATGGCCATCACGCCGAGTGCGAGCAAGAGCAGGCGCAGCAGCGGCGTGGCCTGTGTATTGGCTTTGTGCTGCTGCCCTCGCAGGATGGCCCAGCCCAGCAACTGCATGGGAATTGGCAGCAGCGCCGCGCACACAAAGGCCGCGCGCCACGACAAGCTCTCCGTGAGCCAGCCGCCCAACATAGGACCGATCACGATGGCCACCGCCCAACTCACCGCCTGGGTCCCGAACACACGCGGCACCAGGGCATTGCTGAAGAGTTCGCGCACCAGCGCATAACTCAGGGCGACCAGGAATCCTTCACCCAGGCCCTGTAGCGCCCGGCCCGCCAGGAGCAGCAAGATCGTCGGCGCAAGGGCGGCAAGAATGCCGCCGGCCATCACCACAAACCCCGCGATCACCATGGCCTTGAGCGCACCAAGCCGCCCCTTGGCCGGCGCCATCATCGCGCCGCCGAGGATCGAGGAGACAAGATAGACGCTGGTCGCCCAGCTCAGGTAAGCCGCCGCGCCCAGCTCTTGCACCGCGCTCGGCATGGCTGTGGTCGCCATGTACCAGATGGTCGCATGCATGGCCACGCCCAGGTTGACCAGCAGCAGCGGCGCGAGATTGCCGCGTTGCAGGAGGGCGGTCTGGTCGGTTTTCAAGCGCGCCAGTGTAGCTGCTGGCGGATGTCACCATCCACCGCCGATCCATGCCGGCAAAAGAACGTAATAGACTTTGAACTTGCGACCCAGCAAATCAGGGATTCCCATGCCAATGCCCCGCCGCACCAAAGACGATCCCTGGAAACTCAAGACCGCGCCCGGAACCTCGGACTACACGATGCATATCGAAGAGAAGGATGGAATGCAGGTTCTCGTCTGCACGGTTGGCAAAACCGTGCTCACGTATGACGCCCGATGTATTGATGACCTGCCCGCAATGCTGAAGGCCGCGGGTGGCTGGGTGGAGCTGGGTGGCAGCGATGAGCAGAAGCCGGCCAGAGAAGGCACGGTCGAGGCCTGGGGCCGCTCACCCGCGAATCCAGTCGGTGGTTGGTACGGCCTGAAAAAAGGGCTGCGTGGCCGGTTTGGCGTGTATGTTCCCCCGCTTATGGAGGCGCTGGGTCTGTGCGAACTTGAGCACAACCCCAAGAACAATCGCATGCGCGCCAGATAGGAGCTGGACCGGCTCATGCAGGTGGTTGCGGGCCCAACAACGCAGCCGGCACCCGCAGCGGCATGGACAGCAGGATTTGCCCCATGCCTTTGCCCAGCGGGTCATTGCGCATGGACGCCATGCCGCCGCCGTCCAGCGCCTGCTCGCACACGAAGTTGAAGGCATGGATGCCCGGCACCTCAAAACGCGTGACCCGGCCCTTGACCAGATGCGCCAGGTAGGCGGCCACTGCGGCTTCGGTCAACTGTTCGCGCAACAGCGGTAACAGGGCAGGCGCGCGGGCGATCACCCCGATGTTGGAGATGTCGCCCTTGTCGCCGCTGCGTGCCCAGGCCAGGCGGATCAGCGGCACGTCGATCAAGTCGTTCGCCGGGCCGCCCCAAGAACGACTGCACCCCCTCGGGGGGCCCGGCAAAGCCGGGTTTGGGGGCGCTACCCATTCGCTGGCGGAGCTGGAGACCGTCACACGGTCTTGCGCCGGGGCAGTGGTCGCCGCCGCTGAACCCGTTGGCATTGGGGCCGCGCCGGGGGGTTGGACTACCGCGACCGACTCCCCGTCGATAGTGACCACCGGCGACAGCTGCGACTTGGGCAGCAAAAATGCGTATTGCCGTATCGATGGTGATGCGCTGGCACGGCCTAG
>JANLPN010000537.1:0-7372 GCA_031367285.1 Betaproteobacteria bacterium
TGGCCAAGGGGCACCTCCTGATTTGTCAAACAATATTTTGAGCGCGCAGCTCGGCAATTCGCTCGGGCTTGTACCCAAGACCGGCCAGGATGGTATCGGTCTGGTCGCCTTGGTGCGGCGCCGCCTTCAGCGGCCCTTCACGGCGCGGGTAGCGGGAAAACTCCATGGGCAGACCCACCACCTCGATGTCCCCCAGTTCCGGGTGGTGCATCGTACGCGCGATGCCGGACAGCCTGACCTGCGGGTCGGCGAACACCTGGTCAATGCTGTAGATCGGGCCGCATGGCACACCCGCCTTAAGCAGGCGCTCGGTCCAGTCAGCGGTGCTGCGGACCTTGAACGCAGCGGCAATGGCCGCGTTGACCCTCGCGCGGTTCTGCACGCGCTCAGGGTCAGACCCAAATCCAGGCTCCTGAACCAACTGCGGAACTTCCAGTGCTTCACACAAGCGCTTCCACATGTTCTGTCCGATGGCGGCCAGATTCAAATAGCCGTCCCTTGTCGCAAACACACCGGTCGGCACTGTCAAAGGGTGCTCGTTGCCGGTCGATTGCGGCACCTTGTGGTCAATCAGCCATTGCGCCGCCTGAAAATCCAGCATGGCGATCTGCGACTCCAGCAAGGAGGTCTGCACCCATTGCCCTTCGCCTGACACCTCGCGCTCCAGCAGCGCCGCCATGATGGCTTGGGCGCAAAAGTGCCCCGAGCACAGGTCCGCAATCGGAATGCCTGCCCGCATGGGTCCTTCTCCGGGTTTCCCGGTCACGCTCATCAAGCCTCCCATGCCTTGGGCAATCGAGTCAAAGCCCGGCCAGTTGGCATAGGGCCCTTCCTGGCCGAATCCGGAAATGCTGGCGTACACCAGTCGTGGGTTGATCGCGTGCAGTTGCTCAGGGCCAATGCCCAGGCGGTACTTCACGTCAGGGCGGTAATTCTCGATAAACACATCGGCGGTTTTGACCAGCTCGGTCAGTATCGCCACGCCCTCGGGGGTCTTCATGTTCAGTGTCAGACTTTCCTTGTTGCGGTGCAGGTTTTCGTAATCAGCCCGGTTGTGGTCACGCCCGCCAATCATGTCGTCGCCACCGGGGGCGCCGGGCGGTATTTCAAGCTTGATGACACGCGAGCCCAGATCAGCAAACAGGCGCACGGCCGTCGGGCCGGCCCGCACCCGGGTAGCGTCCAGGATGGTGAAACGGGACAAGGGGCCCTTGCGAACAACGCTGGCGTCAGGTATAGGCATGCAGGACTCCATCAGGCAGGGGTGAACATGGGAACCGCATGGCCGCCCTCGGTGGACTTGAAGGCCACTTTCACTTTCTGGCCGATCACAATAGTGTTGATGTCGCAGTCCACCAAATTGGTCATCAGGGTGACGCCTTCATCCAGCGTGACAAAGGCCAGGGTATAGGCCGCGTCGCCCTTGCCCATGGTGCTGAAAGAGTAAATGGTTCCTGTGCCTGCGGCCTGCAGCCATTCCGTGTCGGCGCTCAAGCAGTGCGGGCAAATGTCGCGAGGGTAGTGGTGAACTTCACCACATGCCCTGCATTTTTTCACGAGCAGGCGGCCTTCGTCGGCGGCAGTCCAGAAGGCCTGCGACTCAGGCAATACGCGTGGCGCCGGGATCTTGCGCGAACTGGTAGTTGGGTTGGTCATGGTGTTCAAACCCTTTCCAAAATCAAGGTGGCGGCGGTATGGCGTGATGCCAGCGCGCCGCCAATACCACTGGCCAGAGCCAGCGTGCAGTTGGGCACCTGCACGGCCGGGTGTGCTTCGCCGCGCAATTGACGTACGGCCTCGATGATCTTGGTGATGCCGCCACGATTGGCTGGATGGTTGTTGCACAGACCGCCGCCGTCGGTATTGAACGGCAGCTTGCCAACACCCGAGATCAGGTTGCCGTCCGAGACGAACTTGCCCCCCTTGCCTTTTTTGCAAAAGCCCAGGTCTTCAAGCTGCATCAGTACCGTGATGGTGAAGCTGTCGTACAGCGAGGCATATTGAATGTCCGCCGGGGCAATGCCCGCCTCCGCAAATGCCGCCGGGCCGGACCAGGCGGCTGCCGACCAGGTCAAATCGATCTTGCCACCCATGCCGTGTTTGGGGGCCTCGCCGGTGCCACGCACCCTGATGCAGGGTCGCTTGAGCTGGCGGGCAATTTCGGGGCGCGCCACGATAATGGCGCCACCGCCATCACTCATCACGCAGCAGTCCAGCCGGTGCAGGGGGTCACTCACCATGGGCGAGTTCACCACGTCTTCCACCGTCACGACTTCACGCAGCATTGCACGCAGGTTGTGTTGCGCATGGTGCGAGGCCGCCACCTTGATCCAGGCCAACTGCTCAGAGGTGGTGCCAAACTCAAACATGTGCCGCTTGGCCACCATGGCGTAAAGGTTTTGGGTGGCCGGGCCGAAAGGCAATTCAAAAGCCAGCTCGGGTGCATCGGGGTCAGGCGGCCTGAGGGTCAGCGGCGCCCTGGCCCCGCCCCTGCCTTCTTTGGCAGCGGCCTGGGCTGCCGCCATCTGGGCCCGTGGACGGCCGGCCAATGTGATCAGGGCGATGTTGCAACGGCCTGCGGCAATGGCCTCTGCGGCGTGCGCCACATGCAGGATGGGCGCTGAGCCACCGCACTCGGTGGAGTCCACGTGGCGCAGTTTTAGGCCCAGGTATTCGGCTACTGTAGTCGTGCCCAGTCCTGGCGCGTCACCGGCACAGAAGTAGCCATCGATATCGTCCTTGGAGAGTCCTGCGTCTTCAAGTGCGCCTTTCGCCACGTCCGCGTGCAGGCGCACCACGGACAAATCATCAGCCTGGCGCGTCGGGTGCTCGTAGGCGCCGACGATGCAGGCTTTTCCGTTCAAACTCATGGTTGTTCTTTCTGGAGAGAGGGTTTCATCAAAATCGTAAGCTCGGGTCTTTTCGGGTTCATGGCCACTGACTTCAGTTCAGTGCAGGCCTAGACGCCTTCACGCCGGTCTTCACGGATCCAGTTGGATAGCTTGCGGCCACACACGGCGCCGATCGCCCCATGATCAGGTCTGCCGCTTTTTCCGCAATCATCACGGTCGCGGCATTGGTGTTAGCCCCCGGGATCAGGGGCATCACGGACGCGTCGGCAATGCGCAGACCCATTACCCCGCGCACGCGCAATTGCGGGTCGACCACCGCCTGGGGACCTACACCCATCGCGCAGGTGCCTACTGGGTGGTGGGTGATACCGCCGAACTCGCGGATGGCCTGGTCCAACTCGGCATCACTTTGCAGGTGACCGCCCGGAATGGTTTCGGCCTCTATCAAGTCCGCTTGCGGGCTCGTGCGATAAATATCACGCGCCGCACGCAAACCGTTGCGCAGGCTCTCAAAATCTTCCGCGGCCGAGAACAGATTGAAGGCAATGCGCGGCGCATCTTCGGGTCGGGCCGAGCGCAGACTCACGCGACCACGGCTCTTGGCACGTAACAGACACACGGTGATATAGAAGCTGTGTTCTTTGGGCTTGACCAAGCCTGGAAACCAGAGACCTGCATCAAAACGCACCGGATTGCACAGCAGCTGAATGTCCGGCCGCGCCAGTTCGGGCCGCGTCTTGAGCATGACGGAGCCGCTGCAAACCTGGTTTGCAAACGGGCCTTTGCCCAGAAAGGCCCATTGAAGAGCCGCCAGAGTGGCCCGGTCAAAGCGCAGCTGGTTGATGAAGGTGATGGGAGCCCTGGCACGGTACATCAACATCATCCGCGGATGCTCCATTAGGTTGCCACCTACACCGGGCAAATCAACCACCAACGGCACACCGTGCTCGGCCAGATGGGCCGCCGGACCAATGCCTGAGAGCATCAGCAAATGCGGCGAGTTGTAGGCGCCGCCACTGAGCACCACCTCGCGCCGCGCCCGGGCCTGGCGCAACTGTCCGTTTTTCCGGTATTCCACACCCACGGCGTGACCGTCCTCAATCAGCACACGCGTCGCCCGGGCATGGGTGACGAGTTGCAGATTGGAGCGGCCCCGCACGGGATGAAGATAAGCCCTCGCGCTGCTGCTGCGCCGACCCCGCACGTCAATCGCCACATCGCCCCGAGCGTAGCCTTCATGGTGGGCACCGTCGTAATCTTCGGTAACCGCATGACCCGCACGCACGGCGGCTTGGCGCAGCGGGTTGTCGAGCAGATAAGGGTTGTCGATGGCCCGAATCTGGAGTGGTCCATTTGCACCATGAAAACGGCTCGCACCCCGCCAGTTGCTCTCTGAGCGTAGGAAATACGGCAGCACATCCTCGTAACTCCAGCCCTCGCAGCCTTGGTCACGCCACTCGTCAAAGTCGAGCCGGTGGCCGCGGATATGGAACATGCCATTGATCGAAGACGAGCCGCCCAACAAACGGCCGCGTGGAATCGGCAGACGTTTGCCCAGCAACTGCGGTTCAGGCTCACTTTCATAGCCCCAAGTCAATTCCGGTCGTTGCAAGGCCTTCAAAAAGCCGACTGGCATGCGCACCAGCGGGTGGCTGTCCTCGCCCCCAGCCTCCAAGAGCAAGACCCGGGTTTGCCCGTCCGCTGTAAGGCGGTTGGCCAGGACGCAGCCAGCTGAACCGGCACCTACCACGATGTAGTCAAAGGCTTCCATGGGCACAACTTCTGATTGCCGTCTCAGGGCGCGGGTGTAAAGCCTGAGGCTTTGATGATTGGGCCCCAATGGGCCAGCTCTGCCTGTAGCTGCCTGTCCACGTCAGCACCGGATTGGTAGTCGGACACCTGCAGAAACTTGGTCAACAGGATCTCCTTGATCTCGGGGCTGTTCAGGACAGTTTTCAGCGCGTTCTGCATACGCTCCAGCTCGGCCTTGGGCAGTTTGGCCGGCCCCCACACGGCCATCCAGCCATCATCACCACCGGTGTCAAAACCCTGTTCAGCCATGGTCGGCACATTGGGCAGCAAGGGTGATCGCTTGGGCGCAAAGATGCCGATGTAATTCAACTTGCCCGAGTTGACATGTTGCAAGGCGTCGCCGGCCAGCAGGTTCCCAGTGAGAATTTGCCCGCCCACGAGATCGGTTACCAGCGGCCCGTTGCCCCGGTAAGGCACCACTTGCATGGGCGTGCCCGCCAGCTTGCCAAATTGAAGGCCGTTGAAATGCGTGTCGCCACCCTGGCCAGCGGTACCAAAGTTTCCTTTGTCCGGATTGGCCTTGAGCCAGGTGGCGTATTCCTTCGCCGTCTTCACCCCCAAACTGCTGTTAACCACCATCGCCATGGGATATGACGTGAGACGCGCCACCGAAGTGAAGTCGGTGTTCATGTCGTAACCGAGGGTCGACACCGGGTATGTCAGGTGCTGAAAGGTCAGCGTCGCATTGGGCGCGATCATGTAGGTCAAGCCATTAGGTGGCGCGGCCTTGACGGCCTGGGCGGCGATCCGGCCACCCACGCCAGGGCGGTTTTCCACAATCACCTGCTGCTTGAGCTGGTCACGCAGCTTATCGGCCATGAGGCGGGCCAGACTGTCCGAGGCACCGCCCGGTGGGAACCCAACCAGGAGCTTGATGGGAGGCCGGTCTTGTGCCAGTGCGCCGAGGCCGATTCCCAGCAATAGGGTGGCGAGGGCGTTGTTGAAGGTTTTCCTGTTCATCATGTGGGTCTCCTAGAGGTAGACATTTAGTAAAGAAATTGGGGAAATACTGACGCGGGGAAAATTCAATGCGCTTGCGACATGCGCTGCAAATGCCAGGCAGCATCGCCAAACAATTGACCGATGACCATCAGGCGCTTGGCGTAATGGCCGACACGGCATTCGTCGGTCATGCCCATGGCGCCATGCAATTGAATGGCCATCAAACCAATTTCGCGGCCTTTCTGGCTGACCAGAACTTTGGCGGCGGACACCAGTCGGCGACGTTGCACGGGGACATCAACCTGCACGGCCATGGCGGCAGCACAGGCCATGGATTTGAGTTGCTCCAGCGCAATCACCATGTCGGCCACGCGATGCTGCATCACTTGAAATTTCGACAGCGGCGCGCCAAACTGTTTGCGTGTGCGCAGGTGCTCGGTGGTGTGGACAAGAAGTGCGTCCACTGCGCCGACCGCCTCGGCACACAGGGCGGCAACTGCGGAATCCAGCGCAGCTTCCACCGCATCAGCTGCATGGCCAGGCTGGCCGAGCACCCGATCCTCATTGACCTCCACGTCCTTGAAGTCAATGTGGGCAGCGCGACGTCCGTCAAGAGTGTCGAAGCCCTGCAGTTGAACGCCTGGCGTGTTTGCATCCACCGCGAACACGCTGAGGCCGGCGCAGTCTGCCACCTCAGCTGACGTGCGCGCCACAACCAGCAACAGGTCGGCGCTGTCGCCACTCAGGACAAGGGTCTTGCGGCCCGTTAGCGCCCAGCCCCGGGGGGTGATCCTGGCATAGGTCTGGCATTTCTGCCACTGGTAGCGGGTCCCCTCTTCATACAGAGCCACGGCGCCCTGCGACTCGCCGCTGGCCAGTTGTGGCAACCATCGCTGCTGTTGTGCTGCATTGCCCAGGTGCTGGAGCAGGTGACCGGCCATCACCGTGCTGGCGACAAAAGCCCCGTCGCCCAGGGCACGGCCCAGTTCCTGGGCCACCAGCATCACCTCCACTGCGCCGAGTTCGCTCCCGCCCACCTCAGTAGCAAACGGCAAGCCGAGTAGACCTAGTCCGGCCATGGCGGCACGGCGCTGCGAGGCTTGCGCAGGGGTTTCGGGATTGCCCCGGTGTTGCGTCGGGTATTCACCGTCACAGAAACGCAGCACAGCAGCGCGCAGGGCCAGGTGGTCGTCGTTGAGCGCAAAGTCCATCGTGATTCCTTGTTCTTCCCGAACTCAAAAGGCGTCCAGGGCAGCACGCGCAATCAAGTTGCGCTGCACTTCGCTGGTTCCGCCATAAATCGTGACCTTGCGGGAGTCCAGGCAGTTGGCTGCCAGAGCCACCATGGTCTCGTCGGTGGCCGACTGGTTCAGGCCCTCCAGAAACTGCGCTTCAGATGAGAACGGTACCGCCTCAGGGCCAGCAATGTCGACCAGGATTTCATAAATGGCCTGCCGCAGTTCGGTGCCTCGCACCTTGAGCATGGAAGCCTCCACGGCCGGAATGCGACTTTGCTGGTTCGGGCTGAGCAGGCGCAAGGCAGTGAACTCCAGGGCCATCAACTCGACCTCGAACTGCATGAGCCGGGTTTTCAAAATCGTATCGTCGCCAAGACCCTGCTGCTTCGCCAATGCCTTCGCGCGGGCGAGTTGCTGTTTGCAGGAGCCTATGCCGGCAATTCCGGTGCGCTCATGGCCCAGCAGGTATTTGCCATAAGACCAACCCTTGTGCTGTTCTCCCACCAAGTTTTCCACCGGCACGCGCAC
>JANLPN010000553.1:0-2152 GCA_031367285.1 Betaproteobacteria bacterium
TGGTCCAGCGCAATCGCTTCGCTGTATTCACGTACCCGCACCAGGTGGTGGCGAAAATCGGCTTCGCGGCGTTGCTGCTCGAAGTTAAGCCAAATTTGCGAGCGGCCCACGTAGTGTGTGATCACGCTGCCCACCAGGCAATACAACACCGCCATCCACACCATGAAGCCTGGAATGGTGTAGCTGTTGCCACCCAGGTGCACCGCAAATGCGCCTGACAAGCCCCACAGAATGCCGACAAAACTCACCAGCGTCACCACGGAGTTGAGCAGCCCCATGGTCAAGCCCACGGTTTGCGCGGTGAAGGAGTTGACGTCCTCCGAGATGCGCTGGTCCGGGTTGTCCGGCGTGGCGCCCGCATTCGCCGAAAAACGCGCCAGTTCCATCTGGTAGAAGGCATTGCCGCCCAGCCAGCGTTGCAGGTAATGGGCGGTCATCCATTTGCGCCAGTACATTTCGAGCAACTGGGTCAGGTAGAACCGGTAGACGGCGATGATGATGGCAATAAACGCCAGGTAAGTGAAGCGGCCGATCTGGGTCCAGAACACCGCCTGGTCCTTGTTTTGCAGCGCATCGTAAAAAATGCCGTACCAGTCGTTGAACAACACCGCCACGTAGACTGACGCCAGGTTGAGTGCGACGATGGCCGCTAACAGGCCACGCGCTTTCCACTTTTCCTCCGACTGGAAATACGGCGCGGACAATTTGACTACACGCTTGGTGAACGCCCAGAAGCTGGCGAGCTTGGTGGAGAAAGGCATGGTGGGGGGCGTAGGGTGGTGTTGGTTGAAAAGTCAGGGCAGCGGATTCGATACACCGCTTGCGACATGGCCCGAGGGTACGTGGCGGGCGGCTGATTCGATGTGGCCGGTCTGGTCGTCGAAGAAGAAATCAGGCTCGAATTCGCGCAGAAACTCGCCTTTGGCCAGGCCTCCCAGGAACATGGCTTCGTCGACCTCGATGTTCCAGTTCATCAGGGTGCGGATGGCGCGTTCGTGCGCCGGCGCGCTGCGTGCGGTCACCAGCGCCGTGCGAATACGCATCCGGGGCGTGCCCTCCTGCTGCAGCCGTTGCAGCGCGGCCAGCAGCGGTTTGAACGGCCCGGCCAGCAGGGGCTGGGACGCCTTTTCGGTCTCGTGTTTCTGGAACGCCGACAGCCCGTGAGTCTGGTAGACGCGTTCGGCTTCGTCGCTGAACAGCACCGCATCGCCGTCAAAGGCAATCCGCACTTCATGCGGGTGCGCCTCGCTGGCGTGGGCCGATTGCGGGTACACCTGCGCCGCCGGAACCCCGGCCTCCAGTGCGGCCCGCACGTCGCTTAAATGGGCCGACAGGAACAGGTTGGCATGCAGAGGTTTGAGGTAGCGCCAGGGCGGCTGCCCACGCGTGAAGCTGCCGCGTTGTATCGACAAGCCGTAGTGGCTGGCCGAACGGAACACCCGCATGCCCGAGACCGGGTCGTTGCGCGACAAAATCACCACCTCCACCGGTTGGGTGGCCTGCTTGTCCGGCGCGCGACCAGGCGCCGGCTCCGTATCCGGTACGGGCAGATCGTTAAAGGCCAGCAGTTTGCGCACGAGCGAAAAGGCAACCCCGGGTTTGGCCGGCTGGTCCAGCCGTTCCAGCTGCAGCGCCATGTAGGCGCGGTCGCGGTGCTGCCCGACGCCTTGCTCGAACACCGTGTTTTCTTCCTCGAAGTCAAACAGCGCCCGCGACGAAATCGCCACCACCAGTTTGCCCTCCAGTGACGCGCTCATGGCTGTTGCTGAAGGAACATGCGGTAGGCCGGGTTCTGCGTTTCTTCGACAAACGGGTAGCCCAGCGCGTCAAGAAATTCAGCGAACGCCTGGTTGTCGCTCTCGGGCACCTGCAGCCCGACCAGGATGCGGCCATAGTCGGCGCCCTGATTGCGGTAATGGAACAGGCTGATGTTCCAGCCCGGGCGCATCATGCTCAGGAACTTCATCAGGGCGCCCGGACGCTCGGGAAAAATAAAACGCAACAGGCGTTCATCCCGGGCCAGCGCCGAGTGCCCGCCCACCATGTAGCGTATGTGTTCCTTGGCCAGGTCGTCATGCGTCAGGTCCAGCGCCTGGAAGCCATGTTTGCCGAAATTGGCGGCGATTTTGGTGCTTTCGCCTTTGCCATGGGT
>JANLPN010000570.1:0-3841 GCA_031367285.1 Betaproteobacteria bacterium
GGCGCCTGCCCTTGTTGGCCACCTTGCAACGCACGGCTATCCTGACCAGTGACAAATTCAAGGGTGTGCGTTTGAACATCGAGCCCGGTACCTTGCGTGTCGCCTCCAACAATGCCGAGCAGGAAGAAGCGGTGGACGAACTCGACATCGATTACGCTGGCGACAGTATCGAGATCGGATTTAACGTGACTTACCTGATAGACGCGTTGAGCAATATGGACCAGGAGATGGTCAAACTCCAGCTCTCCGACGGGAACAGCTCGGCGTTGTTCACGATACCTGACAACGCGACGTTCAAGTACGTGGTGATGCCAATGCGTATTTGATACGTTCATTTGCGCAGCACTACATGGCCAAACCCGCAGATGCTGCGGGTTTGGCCATTCAAGAGTTTGAGAATTCGTTGGAAAAGCCATTCATGACAGAAGAAAACAAAACCGCGCCAAAGACGGAAACCGGCTCGGATGCCGTTCACACGGGAGAGAGCACGGCCGATAGCTCCAATTTTCAGCCGACCATTGACACCAACCAGGCGGGCGCTTCCGAGGCCTATGGTGAAGGTGCGATCCAGATACTTGAGGGGCTGGAAGCCGTGCGCAAGCGCCCCGGCATGTATATCGGGGACACGTCGGATGGCACTGGTTTGCACCACCTGGTTTTTGAGGTGGTTGACAACTCCATCGATGAGTCGCTGGCAGGGCATTGCGACGATATCCTGGTAACCATCCATTCGGACAATTCCATCAGCGTGGTGGACAACGGGCGGGGAATTCCAACCGGTGTCAAGATGGACGACAAACACGAACCCAAACGTTCGGCAGCCGAGATAGCGTTGACGGAGTTGCACGCCGGTGGCAAGTTCAACCAGAACAGCTACAAGGTATCGGGCGGTTTGCATGGCGTAGGTGTGAGTTGTGTCAACGCCTTGAGCAAGATGCTGCGTCTTACGGTACGGCGTGACGGCAAGGTGCACGTGCTGGAGTTCTCCAAGGGCTTCGTGCAGAACAGGATCGTTGAGGTTGTCAACGGTGTCGAGGTTTCACCCATGAAGGTCATTGGTGACACCGAAAAGCGCGGCACCGAAGTGCATTTTCTGCCCGACCTGGAAATTTTCCAGACCAACACCGATTTTCACTACGAGATCCTGAGCAAACGCCTGCGCGAATTGAGCTTTCTCAACAACGGCGTGAAGATTCGCCTCAAGGATGAACGCAGTGGCAAGGAAGATGACTTCTCGGGGGCCGGCGGTGTGCGCGGTTTCGTCAACTTCATCAACAAAGGCAAGACGGTACTTAATCCGAACATCTTCCACGCCACAGGAGACCGCCAAAGCGACCAGGATACCAATATCGGGGTCGAAGTGGCAATGCAATGGAACAGCGGCTACAACGAACAGGTACTCTGTTTTACCAACAACATACCGCAACGCGATGGTGGAACCCATCTGACCGGGCTACGCGCTGCCATGACCCGTGTCATCAACAAATACATCGACGACAGCGAACTGGCCAAGAAGGCCAAGGTGGAGGTGACCGGTGACGACATGCGAGAAGGCCTGTGTTGCGTGTTGAGCGTGAAAGTCCCCGAGCCAAAGTTCAGCAGCCAGACCAAGGACAAACTCGTCAGCAGTGAAGTGCGTGGCCCGGTTGAAGACATTGTCAGCAAGTTGCTGTTCGACTATCTGCAGGAACGACCGGCGGACGCCAAGATCATCGTGGGCAAGATCATCGAGGCGGCCCGCGCGCGTGAAGCGGCCCGCAAGGCGCGCGACATGACCCGGCGCAAGGGCGTGCTCGACGGCATGGGCCTGCCCGGTAAACTGGCGGACTGCCAGGAAAAGGACCCGGCCCTTTGCGAGATCTATATCGTCGAGGGCGACTCGGCGGGTGGTTCCGCCAAGCAGGGGAGGGACCGCAAGTTCCAGGCGATTTTGCCCTTGCGTGGCAAGATTCTGAATGTGGAGAAAGCCCGTTACGAAAAGCTGTTGACCAGCAATGAAATCCTGACGCTTATCACCGCCCTGGGTACCGGCATCGGAAAAGCCGGTGGCAGTACCGGCAACGACGATTTCAACGTGGCCAAGCTGCGTTACCACCGCATCATCATCATGACGGATGCCGACGTGGACGGTGCCCATATACGCACCTTGCTCTTGACTTTCTTCTATCGGCAGATGCCCGAGCTGGTGGAGCGCGGCCACATCTACATTGCACAGCCGCCGCTGTACAAAGTGAAGGCCGGCAAGGAAGAGCTGTACCTCAAGGATGGCGGCGCGCTGGACAGTTTCCTGACCCGCATTGCATTGGTCAATGCTTCCGTATTGACGGGTGGCGACAACGGCACCGTTTTGAGCGGTGAAACACTGGCCGAGCTAGCGCGCAAGCACCAGATTGCCCAGGGCGTCATTGCGCGGCTGCGCAATTTCATGGATGCCGAAGCGTTACGTTCGGTGGCCGATGGTGTGGCGCTCAATCTGGATACCGTGGGCGACGCTGAGGTGTCGGCCGCTGCGTTGCAGGCCAAACTGCCGGATGCCGAAGTGGCGGGCGAATTTGACGTGCGCACCGACAAGCCGATACTGCGCATCAGCCGGCGCCACCATGGCAACGTCAAAAGCAGTGTCCTGACGCAGGACTTCGTGCATGGTGCCGACTACGCTGCGCTGGCGGAAGCAGCCAACACTTTCAAGGGCCTGCTCGGCGAAGGCGCCAAAGTAACGCGGGGTGAAGGCGAGCGGCAGAAAGAAGAAAGCGTAAAGGACTTTCGCGAGGCCATGGCCTGGTTGATTATCCAGGCCGAAAACGCCACCTCGCGCCAGCGCTACAAGGGCTTGGGCGAGATGAACCCGATGCAACTCTGGGAGACCACCATGGACCCCACGGTCCGCCGCCTGTTGCGTGTGCAGATTGACGATGCGATAGAAGCCGACCGGGTGTTCACCATGCTGATGGGCGACGAAGTGGAGCCGCGGCGCGACTTCATTGAAACCAATGCCTTGCGCGCCGGCAATATTGACGTGTGAGCGCCAATGTAGGGGTAGGCATAAGCTGAGAAAAGTGGACACAAAAGCTGAGAAAGCTATGTATCCAACTCGGCCCATCGAGGGTCAAAATTCAGCGGAACTTTGGTCGACCACTTTGGAAACAGCTTGGATTTAAGAATCCAACAAAATAGATCTCGGTCAGCCCGCCTGCCTTGGCTTCACTTCAACGTGTAGTGCGGGTCCATGACTGTCATCACAGCTGCTGCTGTAATAGTCTTTCTTGGGACTCTTTGGATTGCCAGGATCAACGTACCTCGATTTCGCATATCGGTCATCCGCGAGCAACGGTTTGCGAAGACCATGAAACTTCCGGTCCTGTTTGAAGTTCGTGTATCGCTTTGCCAGCCGCGCGCACAGTTCCTTGTAGTCCCACGGATACCTGTGACGGCCTGATACAGCGATAGATAGATTTCGTAGCTTTTGTTGACCTGCTTCGTGGCCTTGTCGACGGCCAGGTCGACGTTCTCCACAGTGGTCTGGCCTTGCGCGTCCACCGCCTCCACACCCTTGGCATTCGCACTGAGCTTGGCCATGGCTCCCTTGAACGGGCGAAAGTCGTTGACCATGGTCTGGTCGACCAGGATGTTCCGGTCGGCCAGGTACAGGATGCGTTTCTTGGCCTTGCTCTTCCAGAGCCGCCAGATGATCTGGAATGCCGTGTAGGTCTTGCCGGTACCGGTTGCCATGACCAGCAGCACGCGGTCCTGGCCACCGGCGATGGCTGCGACCGTGCGGTTGATCGCGGCCAACTGGTAATAACGTGGCGTCTTGGAAGGGGCGTATTCGGCTTCAGCTACG
>JANLPN010000599.1:0-2461 GCA_031367285.1 Betaproteobacteria bacterium
CATTGTGTGGGACGAGGTGGTGGCTTTCTGGCTGGTGTTGTGGCTGGTCATGCCCACCGGTTTTGTCGGGCAGCTGATCGCCTTTGGCTTGTTCCGGTTTTTCGACGCCGTCAAGCCCGGGCCGGTAGCCTGGGCCGATAACCTGTTCCATGGCGTGGACCTGCAAGCCGACCCTTATGCCTGGCGCAAGGCGGGTCTTGGCATCATGCTGGACGATCTGGTGGCGGCTTTTTGTACGCTGCTGGTAATTGCCGCCTGGAGGTTTTGGTGAACCCTGCTCCACCTCTTGATCCGGCTTTCACGGTGACCGGGCTGTGTTCCCGGCTGGCCGAAATGCTGCTGCACAGGAATCTGAAACTGGCCACCGCGGAGAGTTGCACCGGTGGCCTGATTGCCGCGGCCTGTACCGAGCTGAGCGGCTCCAGTGGCTGGTTCGAACGCGGCTTTGTGACCTATTCGAATGCAGCAAAAACAGAGTCACTGGGTGTGGCCGCAGCGGTGATAGAACGCTTTGGCGCCGTCAGCGAGGAAGTGGTACGTGCCATGGTCCAGGGCGCCATCACCCATTCGCATGCGCAAGTGGCCGTGGCGGTGACGGGTGTGGCCGGGCCTACCGGCGGCAGCAAGGCCAAACCGGTGGGCACGGTGTGGCTGGGCTGGAGTATCAACGGCCAGCTACACACCCAGCTACAGCTCTTTGGCGGTGAGCGGGCGGCGGTGCGCGCGGCCACCGTCCGGCACGCCCTGCAGCACTTGCTGGTGCTGCTGCAACCGGCCGGCTAGCTGCAACGGCCACGGGGTAGACGGGTATGGTGGCGAAGGCGACGAAGCGGCTGCCACGCAGCCAGCACTACAACGTCTACGTGGTCGAGCTGTCGGACGAGGTCTGGAACATTGGGCGTTTCCGCAAGGCCAACCCGGACTACCAGTTGGGCCAACCTTTTGTGTACGTGGGCATGACCGGGCTGGAGCCGGATGTGCGGTTTGACAAACACAAGGCCGGCATCCAGGCCAACAGCTATGTCGAGCGATTCGGCCTGCGCCTGCTGCCCAGGCTCTACGCCATGTACAACCCGATGCCGTATGACGGCGCACGCGACATGGAGGTGGAGCTGGGTATTGCGCTGCGCGAAGCCGGCTACGGCGTCTGGCAAGCTTGATGGGCCACCCCGCAGACCGGCAAGGAAATCGGTGCTGGATCAGCGCAATGAGGTGGCCTGTACACGCGCCATCCCCAAACCGGTCGGCTGGGGCCGCTTTGTTTTTGTCTTGAAGTATTGCTGCACGCGCCAGCCCAGCAGCACGGCAATGATGGCGGCATACACAAAGACCTCGGCAAAATTGTTCTTGCCCGCACGCATCCAGAAAAAGTGCAGCAGGCCCAGGCCGGCGATGGCGTACACCAGCTTGTGCAGCCATTGCCAGCGCTTGGCGCCCATGAACTTGATGGCGGCGTTGACCGAAGTAGCGGCCAGCGGCGTCAGCAGCACAAAGGCGGCAAAACCCACCAGTATGAAAGGCCGCTTGGCGATGTCCTTGCCGATATCGGCCACATCCAGACCCATGTCGAACCAGCTGTAACTCAGCAAGTGGATCACCACGTAAAAATACACAAACAGTCCCAGCATGCGCCGGAAACGCGCGAGTGCGGGGGTAAGCGTGATGACACGCAGCGGCGTCACGGCCAGCACGATGCAGAGGAATCGCAGGGTCCAGTCGCCGGTGGCGCGGATTAGCGCCTCGGCCGGGTTGGCCCCCAGCTGGTTGGCCAGCGCGCCGTAGAGCAACCAGGCAAAAGGCAGCAGGCACAGGACGAACAGGGCGGGTTTTGCAGCGGCATGCAGCAGCAGGCTTTTGCGGAAAGCGGATGGGAGCATGGCAGGACCTCGAGCGGGTGAACGGTGATCGCTTATTGCTTGGTCGCGCCATCCAGCCCGGTCTTACACACTGTGTAGCGCTACAGCGGGAACACTGCGCGGCAGGTCTTGCCCCGCGCCGCCGGCAACCCTGCCGTCACACCACATTGAGCTCGCGCATGGGGCGCTGGTCAATCACCCTGCTCCAGCCAAACTCCGACAGGTCCAGTGTTTGAAATTGCCCGGCGACCACCAACTCTGACAAGGCGCGGCCGATGGCGGGTGACTGTTGCAGGCCGTGGCCGCTCAGGCCGTTGGCAAAGTAGAGGTTGTCCACCTCCGGGTGCGGGCCCAGGATCAGGTTGTGGTCCAGCGTGTTCACGTCATAGTGCCCGGCCCAGGCGCGGTGCACACGCGCCGCCTCGAAGCCCGGCACACGCTGCGCCAGAGTGGGCCATACGATGTCGTCGAAGAGCTGGTGCTGCACATCGAAATCAAGACACTGCGGGTCCGCATGTTCGGGTGGGGCAATGCCGCAGATAAAACCCGCGCCTTCAGGCCGCACGTACACGCCACTCGGGTCTATCAGCAGGGGGCAGCCCGGT
>JANLPN010000002.1:0-17905 GCA_031367285.1 Betaproteobacteria bacterium
CAAATCATGAGTCTGGCGCACCTGACGTATTTTCCGCGGGTGGCCGACGTGCTGGCGGCAGCGCGCAATCGCCCGCCGCCCCTGATTGAGCCGCAACCGTTTAACCACGAGGGCCGTCGGGTGATTTGTTATCCCGGGGACGCAAACCATACGACGCGCGAGCGCGCGATGCCGGGCCCGACGCGGCTGATTTATCGCAACAAACGTTTTGAACCTGAGGATGGTTTCGACGCCCTGTTCGCGCCCGGCCCGGTCCCCCTTGCACCTACTTGAGCAGTGCCGGCGACAGCCTGCCAGTCGAGCGGCAAGGCGGTCGTGAACTTTATCTGCTCCATTGAAAAGGCGGACGACACGCCAGTCAGATGGGCCGCCTTGATCAGTTTCTTGTAAAACCTGTCGTAACCGTCAATGTCGGTGGTGACAACCTTCAGCAGGTAGTCCACGTCGCCGCTCATGCGGTGGAATTCCAGCACCTCGGGCAAGGCGACCACTGCGGCAGCGAAATTGGCGAGCCACTTTTCGTCATGCTGGGTGGTGCGCACGCTTACAAAAACCGTGACGGGCAGACCTGCCTTGTGGCGGTTGAGTATGGCTACACGCCGCTCGATGACACCTTCGTCTTCCAGCCGCTTGAGGCGCTTCCAGCAGGGCGTTGACGACAGGCCAACGCGCTCACCCAATGCCGCAATGGACAACGAGCCGTCAACCTGCAGCGCGGACAATATCGCACAATCAATACGATCTAGATTATTCATTCTATTTTTATCAAAATAAATAGAATAAATATACCTCAATAAGGCTTCATGTCGGTAAACAGATAACAATTTTCTACCCGAGGCAGCCTAAGATTGGGACTTGTTTACACGCCAGCAACGTGTACCCAACGCGCCAAGGTGGCGCGCTGACAACCCTGCAACAGAACGGTTTACCCCATGACAAGCGAGATCTACCTGGACGCCAACGCCACCACATCGGTGCTCCCCGCAGCAGCAGCCAGTGCGCTGCATGCCATGGGCGAGCTGTTTGGCAACCCCAGCAGTACGCATTACACCGGCCTGCGGGCCAAGGACATGATGGCCTCGGTGCGCTCACGCGCCACCCGCCTGCTCGGCGCCGGCCACGGGCAACTGCTGTTCGTCAGCGGCGCCACGGAAGCGATACAGACGGCCGTGCTTTCCGCCCTGTGTGCGGTGCGCGAACGGCGACAGCGCGGCGAAACCACCGGCCAGCTACTGGTTTATGGCGCCACCGAGCACAAAGCAGTGCCCGAGAGCCTGGCGCACTGGAACCGCCTGCTGGGTCTGGATCTGGAACTGCGTGTGTTGCCGGTGGACACGCAGGGGCAACACGACCTGGACGCGCTGCGCGGAATGGTCGGCGACGCGGCGCTGGTGTGCACCATGGCAGCCAACAATGAAACCGGCTGCATCTCGGACCTGGTTGCCATTGAGGAGGTTCTTTGCGTGGCCGCTGTTAGACCACTGTGGCTTGTGGACTGCGTCCAGGCGCTGGGCAAATTGCCGCTGAACCTGGCGGCCACACGTATTGACTACGCGGCCTTCTCCGGCCACAAGTTATACGCACCCAAGGGAATCGGCCTGTTGTACGTGCAGGCCGATGCTCCGTTTACGCCGCTGATGGCGGGCGGGGGACAGGAAGCCGGCCTGCGTTCCGGCACTGAAAACATGGCCGGTATCGCGGCGCTGGGTGCCGTGCTGGAGGCACTGGAGGACGGCCATACCTTCCGTTCGCATGGCACGCTGGTCCGCCTGCGCGATGAGCTGGCCAACAGCCTGCGTGCCGCCTTGCCCGGCATCGTATTCAATACACCTCTGGCCAAGACACTTCCCACCACACTCAACTTTTCTATTCCGGGCGTGTCCAGCAAGGAACTGCTCGACCTGTTCGACGCTGCTGGCGTACGGGTCAGTTCGGGCAGTGCGTGTTCGGCCGCAAAAGCCGCCCCGAGTTTTGTTCTGGAAGCCATGGGTTTGCCGGCCTGGCAAGCAGCATCGGCAGTGCGCATGTCTTTCGGGCCTGCCACCAGTGACGAACTTATCAGCGCGGCTTGTGCACGTATTGCCGCCTGCGGAGCCATTCTTCGCGCAAGCGGTTTGGCACAGCCCAGCCGCCAGACGAATACCGAGGATGGGGTGGTTCAATTCAGCGACGATGGCGAGTACGCCTGGCTTCTGCTGGACGCCACCAGCCGAAGCTGTATCGTGGTCGATCCTCTGGAAGCCCTGGAACCACGGCTGGTCACCTATATCGACAGCCACAACCTGGGTGTGCTTGCGGTGCTCACGACACGCGCGGATGCGGAACACGAGTCGGCACGGAGCGCGCTGGCGCGGCGCCTGGGCCTTCGTTTGGATGATCGCGCCAAGGCTGGCGACGGCGACGGATGGCCCACCGGTTGCGGCGCCATCACATTGGCCAACGGCAGCGTGGCAAGCGCACTTGCGCTCGGCCAACTGTCGCTGGCGCGTTTCGAGCATGCAGGGTCAAAGGCTTATCTGCTTGGCCAGCCGATCCATGGGCACATGCCAGCCGACGCAGTACGGTTCGCCTTCACGGCAGACACGGCTGTGGGCGCTGCAATCACACAGCGCGATGGCGGCCCGGTTGCATCGGCCTCCCTGCTTCAATTGGCTCGGGTGATGCAGGGTGCTACGGTGTTATGCCGATCCCGCGACGGTCGGGGCCACCTGGCCAGTACGCTGCAATCCGAGATGGTGCAGACCTCCAACGCCGAGGAAGAAGACATGCACCTGCGCTCCGCAACCCTGGACGCTTTTCTGGAGCTGCATGCCGATGCACTGCTGGTCGACGTGCGTGAGCCGTTCGAGCTTCTCGCCGGGCCGGCACCTTGCAAGGCGGGACATGAAGCAGTACATGTGCCCCTTAGCCGCTTAGTCAACCAGCTCGACACTTGGCTGCAAGGCACGCCACGGCCGCTGGTTTTCGTCTGCCGCAGTGGCAACCGCAGTGGCAAAGCGGCGGCGTGTATGCGGCGCCTGGGCTACGGCCAGGCCTGGCATCTGGCCGGTGGACTGGCTCTGGCCGGCAGGTGACACAACGTGCCGCCGGGCATATCCTGATCAGACCGACTGGAGCAATCAGCTGCCGGGTCAGCGTGCGTAGTCTATGGCCAGGCTGTACGCCGGGTCGGCGTGCCAGGCCCAGTAGGTCTGGACGAGTTTGCGCGTGATCGGGCCGGGGTTACCGTCGCCAATAAGGTGTTGGTCCACACGGGTAACCGGCAACACTCCGCCGCCGGAGGTGGACAAAAATACTTCTTCCGCACCACGCAACTCGTCCGCCGACAGCACCCTGAGCTGCACCTCCAGCCCCAATGATCGCGCCATTTCGATGACGGTGCGGCGCGACACACCTTCCAGCATGCCCTCGCTGGGCGTGACGACCGCACCACGGCTGACGCAGAAAATATTGAAACCTGGCCCTTCCACTACGTTACCCGCCGCATCCACCAGCAACACGCTGTCGGCACCCGCGTCGAGCGCGCCGAACAAACCCATCGTCAAATCGTTCCAGTGGTAATTCTTTGCGGTGGGATCCACCGAACTGGCGGGTATGCGGCGCACATCACTCACCATGATGTGCAGCCCGTGCTCACGCTGCTGTGCGTTGGCCAGCCAGACGTACGGCACCGCAAACGCGTAGAACTGGTTCACGGCCTGGCGCGGGTCACGTGACCCCCAAGGTGGCTTGCCACGGGTGCAGATCATCTCTACGTAGGAAGCTCGCAAACCGCTCAGGCGCACACATTGTGACAACACGTCCGTGATTTGTGCCGGGCCCAGGCCCGGGTCGAGACGCCAGCGTTTGCAACTGCGCTGGAAGCGCTCCAGATGCGCATCCAGCCGGAAGTACGCGCCCTCCCAAACCGTGACCACATCGTAGGTGGCGTCGGACCGCAGAAAGCCCCAATCCGTGATCGGAATCGCGGCCTCCGCGACGGGCATGTAGCGGCCGCCCACAAAGGCGACCCCGTTCGAATAGTCTGGCAATGTTGACATGGGTCAGGTCTTAGGCATTGGCGTTGCCGCATTATGCTTGTGGCCCCGGTGAGCCGCGGGCTGGCATCGCGCCGGCTCCGCCCCGCGGCGAACCCAGTCTTCAAGAGTACGAAGCCGCGCACCGCTTCCTGATTAAAAACCGTGAATAGTGCCTTTGCCTTGTCACATTCGGTCCATAGACTCGAACACACACCGAAACGCGTGATTTGAGAATTTTCCGTGATCGCAAGGGATACACCAATGACTGATGACCAAACACGGCGAGGCTCCCAACCCGCCCCAAAGCCACAACCCGCAATGCGCCCTGTTTTGCTCGCCACAGGCATCGTGCTTGCGCTCACTTGGGTCGGCGCGTGGGCGTTCGACTCGAGTGAAGGCAGTGTGGTCGCAGTGTCGCTGGCGATAGTGACCTTGGGGCTGTTGGCAGCCGGCATTCGCCGGGTGCCTGGAAATCAGGAAGCAGGCCATGCGAAAGCCGCGACACCGCGCGGCAAGGTCCGCGCTGGCCGGTTTCAAGATTCGTCCCCACCATTGCCCCTCGACTCCACGACCGAAGATCTGGCCGCGCCCGTGGGTGGAAAACGCTGGAGCCTGGACGTTTTTGCGGCTATCGACGCGCAGCGCTTTGCCGCTGTCTGCGAGACCTGGTTCTCCTGGGCCGGTTTTGATACGCGTACCCAGTCCCACCGCACGGACGGGGGCGTGGACATCTGGCTGCATGCAGCCAGAATGCCAGGCCCGGTAGCCATCGTCCGTTGCAAACACTGGCTCAACAAACCGGTGGGGCTGCAGGAAATGAAAGAATTTCTGGGTGTGGTGGCCACCTTCCAGTCGGCGCACGGAACCTATACCACCACCTCTACCTACACGCCTGAAGCCTTGCAGTTCGCCCGCGAACATGGGATCGACGCGGTCGACGGCCGCGGCCTGCTGCGCCGCATACAGACCCGCACACGGCAGCGCCAGCAGGCGCTGCTGGCGGTCGCATACAACGGCCAGAGCTGACGGACATCGTCGGGTTTTCCCGGCCCGTCCACGCGACGGGCGATGCGATAGGATGCGCAGTCACACCGACACCTGTAAAAATGGAGCGCACCATGACCATCAACGTCACCATCGATCTGGGCTACGAATTTGCCGTCAAGGCACCGGCCAGCGAGGTGTTCGAGGTACTTGCCGACGTACCGACCTCGGCCAGCCACTTTCCCAAGGTGCACAGGCTGGTGGATCTGGGCGGCGGTGCCTACCGCTGGGAAATGGAAAAAATCGGACTGGCCCAGATCAATCTGCAGACCATCTACGCGTCCAAATACGTATCGAACAAGGCCAAGGGCAGCGTGGCCTGGACACCCGTCAAAGGTGAAGGCAACGCGCTGGTCTCTGGTAGCTGGAAGATTACCGACAAGAAAAAATCCACGGGCCTGGTGCTCAAGATCGACGGCGACTTGGCCATCCCCCTGCCTGGCCTGATGAAAATGGTCGTCGCGCCTGTGGTGCAGGCCGAGTTCGAGAAGCTGGTCGAGAAATATATCGACAACCTCACCAAGCGTTTTGGCGGCGAGGTCTGACGCTCGCGTCCTAGAGCTTGCGTTTCAGACGTATTTCTTCAACCCGGATCGTATCAACCGGCACGGTCCTCGCCGAAGACAGCTCGCGCTTGAAACCGGCCAATTCGTGAAAACGCATTGCGCGATCGTTGCCCAACCCGATCCAGACTGACACATCGGTACACCCCTCCTGCAGCAGCCCGTCCCTCGCCGCGTCCCACAGGGCCAATCCCACGCCCTGGTCCCAGCAGGTGGGTAGAACGTAAATACTCCATATTTCACCCATCGCGGGTGGCGTTCCCTTGTCCCTGCAACGGTCAAAGCCAATGAACCCAATGATGGCGTCCCCGTCACACGCCACGTGCAACTGCGGCTCACCATATTCGATCGCCTCGCGCCAGAATACCTGTTGGCGATCAATACCCAACCCATGTGGAAGCATCCCGGCCACGCCGGAGGCGCCGGTAGCAAGCACGGCGCCCGAATGAATTTGTGCGATGGCTTTGGCATCGCGCATGGTGGCAGGGCGAATCAGGCAACTGGACATGGAAGCGGCTTGGATTGGAGCAAGAGCGCTCCATTCTATTGAGTCCGACAGCGGCAGCGGCCATAATCAGGCAACCCCACTACAAGCGCCCAAGGCTGACCATGCATGCGACCAAACCCATTCTTGCCGTCCTGACCACGCTGACAATGCTTGGTTGCTCTTCGGTTCCGCCGGCAGGCCCGGAGCGCGACAAGACCTACTACCTCACGATCCTGCACACCAACGACCACCACGGCAGGTTCTGGAAGAATGGCGACGGCGAATATGGCATGGCGGCTCGCAAGACCGTCATTGACCAGATCCGGTCCGAGGTGTTCCTGTCCGGCGGCCAGAGCCTTCTGCTGGATGGCGGCGACGTCAACACCGGCGTTCCCGAGTCCGACCTGCAGGACGCGGTACCCGACTTCAAGGGCATGAACCTGCTCGGCTACGACGCCATGGCGGTCGGGAACCACGAGTTCGACAAGCCGCTGTCGGTGCTAAAAATGCAGCGCGACCTGATCCAGTTCCCGATGCTGGCGGCGAACATCTACGAAAACGGCCAACGCATGTTTGCGCCCTACAAGATTTTCACGCTCGGTGGCTTGCGCGTGGGCGTGATGGGCCTTACAACCGAAGACACATTCAAGATGGTCAGCCCCGACAACGTGAAGAACATACAGTTCCGCGGCGTGATTTCCGAGGCCGCCAAAGTAGTGCCCGAATTGCGCGCGCAGGCGGATGTCGTCATTGCCGCCACCCATATGGGGCATTATGAAAACGGCAACCACGGCACCCAGGCCGAGGGCGACGTGGAGATGGCGCGGGCGGTCAGAGGCATTGATCTGGTGGTCGGCGGCCACACCCAGAACCCGGCCTGCATGAAGGCTGAAAACGTGCTGGACCGCGAATATGTGCCGGGAACCGAATGCAGGCCGGACCGACAGAACGGCACCTGGATCGTTCAGGCGCACGAATGGGGCAAATACGTGGGCCGGGCAGATTTCGAATACCTCAACGGCGAATTCAAACTGGTCAAATACGCCTTGATTCCAGTCAACCTGAAAAAACCGGTCAAGACCGCTGACGGCAAGACAAGCCTGGTGCCGTACACGAGCGAAATCGCCGAGAACCCGGAGATGCTCGACATGCTCAAGCCCTACCAGGACTTCGGGCAACAAAAACTGACCGTGGAGATTGGCTCCACCGACGGCCGCCTCGAAGGAGACCGCGCCGTGGTACGCGCCAAACCAGCCTCCCTTGCGGTTCTGATTGGCCGGGCGTTAATGGAGAAGACGAAGGCCGACTTCGCGGTCGTCAACGCTGGCGGCGTACGTGATTCATTCGCGCCCGGAAAACTGACCTATAAGGACGTGCTGAAAGTCCAGCCTTTCGGCAATACCACCGTGACGGTGGATCTGACCGGCAAGGAAGTGATGGACTATCTTGACGCCGCGGCCAAAATGAGCGTGGGCGCCGGTGCATTCGCCCAGTTTGCGGGCGTCAATCTCGTCATTACCGGCGGCAAGGTCACCAGCGCAAGCATCAAGGGAGCACCCATAGACCCGGCAAAGACTTACCGGATGGTCGTCAATAATTTCGTGGCGGCGGGTGGCGATGGTTACCCGAAGTTGACGTCGCACAAGAGTTTTGTTGACACCGGCTTCGTGGATGCCGACCTGCTGCGGGCATACATTACGGCGCGCAGCCCGCTCAAGGCGAGCGACTACGAGCCCGGCGATGCAGTGGTCAGAAAATGATTTCTACAGCACCGTTGTCGCGCCAACGCTAACCGTATGTTCCGGGCATCGTGGCCCGGCACCGCTGGTTGTCACTTTCACTTTCACTTCCACTCAGGAGACTGTCATGGCCAAAGGTCAACAAAAAAGCAGCAAAGAAGCAAAGAAGCCAAAGAAGGATACTTCGCCCCCAAAACCGGTATCGCCCGACGCGGTACGTCCAACCATCACCACCGTGGTGCCAGTACGCGGCAAGCTCAAGAAGTAAACCGCGTGCGTGCGCCCGAACCGTGCAAGGGGGCCACATGAGGCGCCGGGCCGTTCCCAAGGCGAATAACACCGCAATGCGAAGCATGGAGGTTGCCTGATGAGCAACGCTGGCCCGCCCCAAGTCGCGAAAACCCCCTCGGGGCTGGAGCCTGCGGCTCCAAGCCTGCTTGAGCAGGTTTGGACAGGCGACAGAGGCGATGCGTCTCGCAAGCCGCGGCCTGCAAGGCCTCGCGCAGTACGCGAAGCGACAAGCAAGGGGGCCACATGACCAGGGCATCCCAGCGCAGGAGGCCGGGACAGTTGTTTCGCAATATTTCCGCGCTGGTGCAAGACAACAGCAGCCTGCCGGATGTTGCGGCCCAGGGTTATGGACTGCCGCAGATGATCGAGGATCTGCGCAAATACCAAGCGGAGCTGGAGATCCAGAACAAGGCTTTGCGCTACAGCCAGCGCGCGGCCGAGGGGGCGTCAGAACGCTTCCTCACGCTGTTCTCCAGCGTGCCACTGGCGCTCATGGTGGTGGACGAACACGGCATGGTGCTGGAGAGTAACGCGATGGCTCTGCGTTTGTTCCGGCCGCAGGAGAACGATCCGCCGCTGAATTTTCTGTTGCCGCTGGTCAGCGTTGCGCACTCCGACAAGGTTGCGCGTTCGTTTGCCCTGGCGAAAACCAGCGGTAACAGCGAGTCAAGCGAAGTAATTTTCCATGCGGGCTCTGCGGGCACCTTTGCCGGCGACCTGCATATCGCCAGAATCGACAACCCGCAGGACGAACTCGCCAATTTTATTTGCGCCATCATCGACCAGGGGCCCCTGCTGGCGGAGCGGCGCGCGCTGCAGGAAAGCGCCACCGCGCTGCGTCGGCGCAACGAAGAGCTGCACCTGAGCGAAAACCGTCTGGCCGCCATTATCAATTCATCGCTGGATGCCATCATCTGCGTGGACGCCAGCCGCAGCATCACTATTTTCAACCCCGCTGCGGCGGCATTGTTCCAGTGTCCGCCGGAACAGGCGCTGGGCAGCCCGCTGGAGCGTTTCCTGCCTGACGCGGTCCAGACCCTGACCTATAACCTGCTGTCCACCCACGCGCAACTGGGCGAGATGGAGGGCCGCACCATTAGCGGCAAGGCGCTGGCAGTCGAGGTCAGCGTCTCTTTCGAGCATCGGCTCGACGGCGACATAATTACCGTGTTTGCGCGTGACCTTACAGCCCGCAAGAAGATTGAGACCCAACGCAACGTGCTGGAGGCCCAGTTGCGCGAATCGCAGAAGATGCAGGCGGTCGGCACCATGGCCGGCGGTATTGCACACGACTTCAACAATATTCTTGGCGCGATCCTGGGCAATGTGGAGTTGGCCAAGCAGGACGCGGGGGAGAATTCACCGGCGCTTACGAGCCTGTCCGAGATAGAAAAGGCCGGTCGACGCGCGCGCGACCTGGTGCGCCAGATTCTTACCTTCAGCCGCAACGAAACACCCAAACGCAGCGCCATCCAGCTGGCGGAAGTAATCCACGAAACCACACGCCTGCTCAAGGTCACGCTGCCTCCCTCCATCGATCTGCACTTGCGCATTGACCAGCACGTACCCGCCGTGATGGCCGATGCGACCCAGGTCGAGCAGGCCTTGCTCAACCTGTGCACCAACGCCATGCATGCCATAGGCTCCGAAAAGGGAACCATCAGCGTGCAACTCAGCAGTACCTATTCGCTGTCGCTCAAGGAAGAGCGGCGCGGCATCTCGCGCGGCCACCACGTGACGCTGGCAGTACGTGATACCGGCACCGGCATCGACCCGGACACCATGGAGCGTATCTTCGAGCCGTTCTTCACCACCAAACCGGTGGGCCAGGGTACCGGCCTGGGCCTGGCGGTGGTGCACGGCATCATGCGCACCCACCAGGGGTCGGTGGGTGTCAAAAGCACGCCAGGCAAAGGCAGCGTTTTCACGCTTTATTTTCCGCCTGCCGAGACCCTCGCCGTGGCTTCCCAGCTGGAAATGGCGTTTCCCAGCACGGTGCAGGGGCAGGGCAAACACGTCATGTACGTAGACGACGACGAAGCGCTGGTATTTCTGGTCGAACGGGTATTGACGAGAAAGGGCTTTAAGGTAAGCTCGTTCACCGACCCGCACCTGGCGTCGCTGGCACTGCGTGCGCACCCGCAGGACTTCGACCTGCTGGTGACCGACTACAACATGCCCGGCTTTTGCGGTGTGGATCTGTTGCGCGAAGCCCGTGTTGTGCGGCCCGACCTTCCGGTGGCGCTGGCGTCGGGCTACGTCACTGCTGAAATCGAGCAACAAGCCTTCGCCGAAGGTGCCGGCGCGCTGATCCACAAGCCCAATGACGTGGAGGAGTTGTGCGACATCGTGCAGAAGCTGGTGCACGGAAACGGTGGCCGCTGATCTGGTCGTACTGTACGAGGACGATGCGCTGCTGGTGCTGGACAAACCAGCCGGCCTGCTGTCGGTGCCCGGGCGTGGAGATGACAAACAGGACTGCCTCAGCATCCGCGCACAAGCGCACCGCGCGGATGCCCTGGTCGTGCATCGGCTTGACATGGCCACCTCGGGGCTGATGTTGATGGCACGTGGCAAATTGGCACAACAAACCCTGAGCCGGGCATTCGCCAAGAGGCAAGTCAACAAGACATATGTGGCCCTCGTACACGGCCGTTTGGCGGCGACGCCGCGGGATGCATGGGGTGTAATCAACCTGGCGATTGCGCTGGACTGGCCCAATCGGCCTCGCAGCATCGTCCGGGCTGAGGGGGGACGGGCAAGCACCACGCGTTGGCGGGTGCTTTCAGCTCCAGACACATCGCATACGCGGGTCGAGCTGGAGCCGGTGACCGGCCGCTCCCACCAGCTCCGGGTTCACATGCTGGCGATCGGCCACCCCATCGTGGGCGACCAGTTGTACACACCGCCATCCATGCTGGACGGTGCTGCGCGGCTGATGCTGCACGCCACCCACATCGGTTTCGCACACCCCGTAACCGCCCGCCTCATGGTATTTTCCAGCGCGCCTGATTTTTGATCCGATTGCTGCTACGTGGGTGCGGACGGCAGCGGCAACAGTGGCAAAGTCAGCGTAGCCTCCAGTCCCGGATCGGCATTGCAAAACACCAGGCTGCCACCATGTGCCTGGGCCACCAGGCGCGATAGGTAAAGACCCAGGCCCACACCTCCGGTGCTGCGTTGGCGCGCCGTGTCGGTGCGGTAAAAGGGCTCGGCCAGATGCGGCAGTTGCTCCGGTTTTACACCCGGGCCAAAGTCGCGCACCACCAGTTTCAGGCATTGTGCTTGCACCGCTAGCGACAGCGTTGGCGCATCCCTGCCCTCGCCGCCGTAACGCAAGGCGTTGTCAAGCAGGTTGCGCAGGGCAAGCCGAAACCGGGACTGATCGACGACCAGCGCCCGCGCATCCCCGTCAATTTCCACGTGCACCGGCGCAAATGCGCTTCGGCTTGTCAAGACCTCGTGCACCAGGTTGGCAATATCGACACGCTCCAGGTGCAGCGCCACATGGGCATCCGACAGACGCTCGCTTTCGAGCAAATCGGTGATCAAATCCCGCATTTCGGCCAGGTCACGCAACAAGGCCTCTCGCGTGCCTTGTGTTTCAGCCACCTCGGGCAGCAGCTCGGCATTAAGCCGGGCCCGTGTCAGGGGGGAGCGCAACTCGTGGCTGATAGCCAGCAACAGGGCGCGTTTGCCGTCAAGCATCTTCTGGATGTCCTGCGCCATGGTGTTGATCTGCGCCGCCAAGTCGCCCAACTCGTCGCGCCAGCGCACGGCAATGGGCTGGTCGAAAGCACCGCGTCCGAAGCGTTGCGCTCCGGCGCGAATGTCGTCCAGCGGACGCAATAAGCGGCGCAGGTAACCATACGCCAAAGCCGTAATCACCAGCAACATACCGAGGGTGAACCAGCCTATCAGCCGCGGCTGGCTCTTCCAGGACAGATCGCCCAGGCCCAGCACCACGCGGTGCCCATCGGCAGTCACACGCTCCAGCAGCCGGGGCCCGCTGTCACGCCGCCACTCGCCTGGATCGTCCCAATCATCCCGGTATTGTTTTTTGCCGCTGGAGGACCAATGCACCGCGGGGCCATCGATACGCACCGACAGCGGCAAGCGCGCTGTCAGGGCTTTGGCCCGTTCCACGCTGGGCGGGGACCCGATTTCAGCCACCAGCCGGTCTACATAGTCGCCGAGCAGGGGGGCCACGGCCTGGCGCCACCCCATGCCAATGGCGCGCTGCGTGCCAGCCAGAAAAATTGCCGTGGTAGTCAGCGCCAGCAGCAGGAACACCAGCACCAGTTTCAGCCGCAGCGAATGCCGTAGGGCGTAACGCGCCCGGTGATGCCAGTGGCGGGCGCGGCGCGTTTCAGGCACGGCCCACCGCCAGCGCATACCCCGCATTGCGCAGGGTCTTGATGCAGTCCAGCGGCTCCAGCTTTTTACGCAGCCGGCTCACCACGATGTCCACCGCACGGGTATAGAGCTCGGCCTCGTGGCCACGCAAGTGGTTCAGGATGTCGTCGCGGCCAAACACCTTTCCTGGCTCGCGCGCCAGCAGGGACAGCAGCGCGAACTCGGTACCGGTAAGCTCCACCGGATCGCCGAGCCGGCGCACCGTATGTTTGTCGAGGTCCATTTCCAGGCCGTCGAACACCAGCCGCTGACCGCCCGAACCTGCACGCCTTCGCCGCAGCACGGTTTGCACGCGGGCCACCAGTTCACGTGGCTCGAACGGTTTGGGCAGGTAATCGTCGGCACCCAACTCCAAACCGACCACACGGTCCATCACCTCGCCACGGGCGGTCAACATGATGACCGGGACGTCGCTTTCGCGCCGCACCGTGCGACAGAGTTCAAACCCGTCCATCTCGGGCAGCATCACGTCCAGGATGGCAGCGTCAAAAGGAATGGCGCGCAAGCGGGCCAGCCCCGAGCTGGGCCGGGTCGCGTATTCCAGCTCCAGATCGAAGCGGCGGAAGTACACCGCCAGCGGCGGGCCCAACTGGGCATCATCGTCTATGAGCAGGATTCTGACCATGGCGCATTGTCCCATTCGCCACCCCGAAGCCCGGCATCAGCCGCGGCCGAACCAACCGTGACGCCGCTGCATGAAGTCACGCACTTTTTGCTGCTGGGCGGGGTTCAGGCTGTCAAAGAAGTCGGCTGCGGCCGCGATCACTTCCGGGCTCTTGCCACGGATCGCCTGGGTCTTCTCGTCGACGATGGCCTGCGCGCGTGCCTTGTCGAACTGCGCCCCGGCAACCAGCGCCTGCGCTTCGGCGCGCGGATCGGTGGTTTTGCCGACCAACGCCAGGCGTTGCTCGCGCATCCGGTCCCCCAGGGTGGCCAGGCGCTGCTTCTGCTGCTCGCTCAGCTCAAGCTCCTTGCCCACGCGCTCGACCATCTTCGCCTTGAATTTGGCCGAGTCCGCTTCGCTCATGGCCATGCCGTGGTGGTGCTCGCGCGATCCGCAGGCGCTCAGACCGCCGACAATAATACTTGCACCGAACAGGCCAACAAGCGTACGCTTGATCCAGAGTTTCATGATTTTTCCTTTGAGGAAAGTGGTTAAACAGGCTTTGATGGTGCCGCGCATGGCCCGAGCAGTGGTCTCACGGCCGTTTCGCCGTGTATCGGTTTGTTGCGGAGCCGGCCAACGCTTTTGACTTGCGTGCCCCGGAACTTCCTCAGCCACCTCACTCTCAGACAAAGAAACCCGGAGGACCTTGCATGACCAAGCCGAACCCTGCGCCAAACTCTCACCGGCGCTCCGTAGCAGCGGCGCTGATGGCGGTACCGGCACTCTGGCTTGGCTTACGCGCGCAGGCGCAGCCAGCGCGCCGTGCGACGCCAGGCCAGACCGAAGGCCCGTTCTACCCGGTGGAAATTCCCAAGGACAGCGATTTCGACCTGCTGCATAACGGGCCTTTGGCCTATGGGCGTGGCCAGCCAAGCTGGGTCGAAGGCGTGGTGACGGATCTGGACGGCAAACCAGTGCGCGGCGCGCAGGTGGAGATATGGCAATGCGACGAAGCCGGGCATTACCACCATCCAGGTGATGGCAACCGCGCGGATGCCGCTTTCCAGGGTTTCGGCCGGGTGGCGGTCAACGCCGACGGGCAGTACCGCTTCCGGACCATTCGTCCGGTGGCATACAGCGGGCGGGCGCCCCATGTACATGTGAAGGTAAAGCTGGGAACACGCCACCTGCTCACCACCCAGCTGTATGTCTTGGGAGACCCGCACAACGAGCGCGACTTTGTGTGGCGCAATCTGCCCGACGCGATAGATCGGTCGGCGGTCACCGTGCCATTTGTCCCGGTCGCGGACGGGTTGCGGGCCAATTTCGCGATTACGGTCGCCATTTGACGGCACGTTTTTGCGGCAAACTCGGAGCCTTGTCCATTGAACACCCAGGGAGGCCCTATGAGCCGTGAAGTTGTTGTAGTCAGCGCGGTGCGCACCGCCATCGGTACTTTTGGCGGAGGCCTTAAAGACATCGCCCCCATCGAACTCGCCACGCAGGTGGTGCGCGAGTCGCTCAAGCGTGCCAGCCTGGCCGGTGATGATGTTGGCCACGTCGTGTTTGGCCATGTTGTTAATACCGAACCCAAGGACATGTACCTGTCGCGCGTAGCGGCCATCCAGGGCGGCTGCGCGCAGGGCACGCCGGCACTCAACGTCAACCGGCTTTGCGGCTCGGGCTTGCAGGCCATTATTTCCGCGGCCCAGGCCATTGCTCTGGGCGACGCGGACATTGCGATAGGCGGCGGCGCCGAGAACATGAGCCGCGCACCTTACGCGAGCCTGAGCAGCCGTTGGGGTGCGCGCATGGGCGACATGAAAATGATTGACATGATGGTGGGCGCCCTGCACGACCCGTTTCACAACATCCATATGGGCATCACGGCTGAGAACATCGCCACCAAATGGGGTATTACCCGGGAGGACCAGGACCAGCTGGCAGTGCAAAGCCATAACCGCGCTGAGCGCGCCACCCGGGCGGGTTATTTCAAGGAGCAGATCCTGCCAATCATGCAAAAAACGCGCAAAGGCGACGTGGCTTTTGAACTAGACGAGCATTTCCGGAGCAACTGCTCGCTGGAGGACATGGCAAAACTCAAGCCTGCGTTCCTGAAGGAAAACGGCACCGTCACCGCAGGTAATGCATCCGGCATCAATGATGCCGCCGCCGCTATTGTTTTGATGGAACGCGCCGTTGCCGAGGCACGTGGTCTTCAACCCATGGCGCGTCTGGTGGCCTATGCCCACGCGGGGGTAGACCCAAAATACATGGGTATCGGTCCCGTGCCCGCCACGCAGAAGGCGCTGCAAAAAGCCGGCCTCACGGTCAAAGACCTGGACGTGATCGAGGCCAACGAGGCCTTCGCGGCGCAGGCCTGTGCCGTAACCCGCGACCTCGGGCTGGATCCGGCCAAGGTCAACCCCAATGGATCCGGTATTTCACTGGGGCATCCGATAGGGGCGACGGGGGCTTTGATTACTGTAAAGGCGCTGTATGAACTGCGGCGTATCCAGGGCCGTTATGCACTGGTCACGATGTGTATCGGTGGCGGCCAGGGAATAGCCGCGATATTCGAGCGTCTGGCCTGAGACACGGCCACGAACGGGCCGGATTTGCGTAGGGTTGGGCTATAGTTCGCGCATCAACAGGATGTCGCGCAAGGCCTCCGCCTTCATTTCGTCAAACTCACCAGCGACCCGCGCAAGAACGTCTCCGCTACGGTTAACCACCAATACATAGGCGCTGCCGGTGCCACGCAGGCCGGCAGACTGCACAAACGCATCCCGGTCAGTGATGACGGGCATCAGATTCCGGCGCTCCTGCGGGCTGGCGTACCGGGCCAGCAAGCGGGTTTCGGCCGCTGCCCGCAACATGGGATCGCCTGGGTCGTTGACGACCGGCATCCGGACCCAGGAGATCGACGGGTCATCACGTAATCTGAGGCCATTGATCCAGCTCTCCACTTCCTTGCGCTGGTCGCGGTGGAAACTCACGAGCGCCAGAAACCGCTGGTCGCCATTGGCAAGCGCGGGCGGCTTGTCATCAATTTTTTGCCCCACCGCCGTGGGCAGGTGCCCCATCACTCCCGACTCTCTGGGCGTGGCAACCGCCAATACAAGCGCCGCAGCCACCACTGCAAACCAGGTCAAAGGGTAGGTCCAGATCGGTTTCGTCGGTTTCGTCGGTTTCATGTCGAACGCTCCGGTTGAAAGTGCTTTTTCCCGATGCAAGAAGCATGCAAGATACACCGAAGCAATACTACTCCCGCAGCCGTGGTCATTGATGTGCGGTATGCACCTTTTACCTAAACTTTTTCACCCTCCTGCAATAACCGCCACATTACCTTGCCGCTGCCGCTCTTGGGCAGAACATCGACGAACTGGACCACACGCGGCGCTTTGTAGACCGCCATGTTGTCGTGGCACCAGGCAATGATGTCCTGCTCGTTCACCTGTCCCCGGTGGGAGGGGCGCAATACCACCACGGCCTTGACCGACTCACCGCGGTAGCTGTCGTGGGTGGCAATCACGCACGCTTCCTGGATGGCGGGGTGGCGGAACATCAGGGTTTCGACCTCGGCCGGCCAAACCTTGAAACCGGATGCATTGATCATGCGTTTTAGGCGGTCAGTAATGAAGAAATAGCCATCTTCGTCCACCCGGCCCAGATCGCCGGAGCGAAAAAACCGCTTGCCTTCGAGCGTGATGAATGCGGCTGCCGTGGCTTCGGGCCGCTTCCAGTAGCCGGAGAAGTTCTGCGGCCCGCACATGATGATCTCGCCCTGCTCGCCCATCGGCATTTCCCGCAGCGTATCGGGGTCCACCACGCGTGCATCGGTACCCATGTAGGGGATACCGAGGCATTGCTGTTTGGTGGCGTCCTGCGGATTGAAATGCGATGGCGCCGCAGTCTCGGTCAGGCCATACCCTTCCGCGTAGCGCAGGCCATAGTGGTCAAACAGACGCTGCGCTACCGCCTGTGGCATGGCTGCCCCGCCGCCCCCGATGGCCACCAGCGAGGACAGGTCGTATTGGTCGAAACGCGGGCTCGCCAGCAGGTCGATAACCATGGTCGGGATATTGCCCCAATGCGTGATGCGCCAGGCCGATATCAGACGGCCGGCAAGATCACGGTCCCAGCGCGGCATGATGACCATGGCCGCACCCACGTAGATGCAGCTATGCATTACGCTGATCATGCCGGTGGCGTGGAACATGGGTACCACGGCCAGCGAAATGTTTTCCGCGTTGCCGTTTCCCAGCAGCGCCGCCGCCGCCACCTGGTGCATGATGCTGGCGTGCGGGTGCATACAGCCCTTGGGCAAGCCGGTGGTCCCGCTTGTGTAAGGCAATATCGCAAGGTCGTGCGGACCCGCCGTATGCGGCGTCGGGTCGCTCGCGGTGGCCAGCGCATCGTTCCAGTCCAGCACATGGCCGCCCAGCAACTCGGGTGCGGCGTGGCGCTGGGTCAGCCATGGGGCCCAGTTGGCGGGTGGTGCTTGGTCGCCCTGCACCTGGGTATCAAAAGCATCGCTGAAATGCGTGATGACCAGATGTGCCAGACGATCACCCACATCCAGCGCATTGCTGGCACTTGCCAGATCACCGGCCAGGTCGGCCGTGGTGATAGCGAGCTTTGCATCCGGGTCGGTGATGTAGTGCTTGAGTTCCTCGGCCCGGTTCATCGGGTTGACCGGTACCACTACGGCATCGGCGCGCAATATGGCCCAGTGC
>JANLPN010000032.1:0-1731 GCA_031367285.1 Betaproteobacteria bacterium
GACGGCGTGTAGAACTGGCCGCCGTTCTTGCCTTCGGCGCTGGCAAAACGGGTCAGAAAGTATTCGTACACGCGGCCCAGCAGATCGACCGAGCGGTGCGACGGCAGCGGTGCGGTTTCAGACGCGCGTATGAGGACTATGGTGCCTATCAGGTCTATGAGTTCGCCCAGCCGGTGTTTGTCCAGGCCGGGGCGGGCGTAGTCCTTGGGCAATACGCCTTTGAGGCGCGGGTTGTCGCGCTCCAGCGCCACCATGGCGTCGTCCACCGTCTTGCCTATGGTGGGCTGCTTGGCGCTGTTTTGCAGCGTGGCCCAGCGCGCGCCCGGCGGCACCCAGAAAACGTTCTCGGCCTTGTATTCGTCCTGGTCCTCGGGGTTGGCGCCGGCATAGTCGCCCTTGCCGGCCACCAGCTTCTTGTGGTGCTCGTCAAACGCGTCAGAGATGTATTTGAGAAAGATCAGACCCAGGACAACGTGCTTGTATTCCGCCGCGTCCATATTGTTGCGCAGCTTGTCCGCCGCCAGCCAGAGCTTGGCCTCGAAGCCTATGCTGGCGCTGGAGTCTTTGCCTGTTTTGCCGGGCGTCTTTTTGGTTGCCATATCCACCGATTGTGTTTATGGCATAGCGTAGCAGGGACTTCTTCCTGCATGGCGTTGTTCACGTATTCACCAGCACGAGTTTCCCCAGTACGGCGCGTGCGCCCAGGAGCGCAAAGGCGGCCTTGAGTTCCGCCATCGGCATCGTCCGGTCAATAGCCGGTTTGATCCTGCCTTGTGTATACCAGCTCACGAGTTCCGCCATCATCCTGTGGCTGGCCCCGGGTTCACGTTTTGCGGATTCACCATAAAAAACGCCAACCAGTGCGGCCCCTTTGAGCAGCATCAGGTTCAGCGGAAGCGATGGAATCGGGCCGGCTGCGAATCCCACCACCAGATAACGGCCGCGCCATGCGATGGAGCGAAAGGCGGGTTCGGTGGTGGCGCCGCCGACCGGGTCGTAGACCACATCCGGGCCTTTGCCGCCGGTCAAGCGCTTGAGCGCCTCGCGCAGATCTTCCTGGCTGTAGTTGATGGTGGCGTCAGCGCCCAGGGACTTGCAAAAAGCGCATTTTTCATCGGTGGACGCGGCGGCGATTACCTTTGCGCCCACGAGCTTGGCGATCTGGATCGCCGACGTGCCAACCCCGCCCGCCGCGCCGAGCACCAATACCGTCTCGCCGGCCTTCAGTCGGCCGCGGTCGATCAATGCGTGGTGCGACGTTGCGTAAATCGTGGTGAAGGCCGCGGCGTCCACCAGCTTGAAACCATCGGGCAACGGCAAGCAAATGGAAGCATCCACGACCACATGCGTGGCAAAGCCTCCAAGCAGGGAGAAGCAGGCCACGTGCTGGCCGGGCTTGAGCTGCGTCACGCCGTCACCGACCGCCTGCACCACGCCGGCAAACTCCGCGCCGGGTACGAATGGAAGCGGCGGCTTGACCTGGTACTTCCCTTGTAGGATCAGAGAGTCCGGGAAGTTCAGGCTTGCTGCCTTGATTTCGACCAATACCTGGCCTGGTTTGGGCACCGGCGTGGGCAGCTCGGTCCAGGTCAACCCATCGACGCCCACCGGATCCTTGCAAAGCCAGGCAAACATGGCGAATCTCCTCGAATATTCAGACGGAACGCACACGCGCGCAGCGCAGCGTGTTATTGCTGGCACCGGAAGATATTAGCCGCCTCCTGTTCAGGC
>JANLPN010000105.1:0-4356 GCA_031367285.1 Betaproteobacteria bacterium
GTTGCTCGTCGTCGGGGCCGTGGTCGCGGGATTCGTGCAGGGCCTGTCGGGTTTCGCCTTCAGCATGGTGGCGATGTCGTTCTGGGTCTGGGGCATAGAGCCGCGCGTGGCCGCCGTCATGGCCGTCTTCGGCTCGCTGACGGGGCAACTGGTGGCGGCGTTTTCGGTCCGGCGCGGCCTGGACCTGCAGGCGCTCGCGCCGTTTCTGGCGGGTGGCGCGGTCGGCATACCGCTGGGCATTCTGGTGCTGCCGTACCTGAACCCGCATATGTTCAAGCTGGTGCTGGGTCTGGTGCTGGTCGTCTGGTGCCCGGTCATGTTGTTCTCGAAGAACCTGTCCAGGATCACCGCTGGCGGACGCCTGGCCGATGGTGTGGCCGGAGCCGCCGGCGGTTTCATGGGCGGCCTGGGCGGCTTCAGCGGCGCCGTGCCGACCCTGTGGTGCACGCTGCGCGGGATGGAGAAGGAACAGCAACGCGCCATCGTGCAGAACTTCAACCTGGCGGCCCTGGCCGTGACGATGGCGGGTTATGTCGCTACCGGAGCGGTCACGCGCGACATGCTGCCGCTGCTGCCCATCGTAGCGATCGCCTTGCTGGTACCGGTGCTGTTCGGCGCACGGCTGTACGTGGGCCTGAGCGAATCGGCGTTCCGCAAGCTGGTGTTGTCGCTGCTGAGTCTCTCGGGCTTGGCGATGCTGGCGTCGGCGCTGCGCGGGCTCGGTTGATCACGTTTCCTTCGGTAGAGTGGCCGACCGCTTTCCCTTGGGCGAGTCCCACGATGGCCGCGATTGCATGAAGCGGGCAAAGAATACAAATTCCCGGACCACGCGCCGATCACGACCAGCTGCGATTGGAGTCTTTGACGGAACCGATGTTTGCCAGTTCCCGGCGCGGCGGACACGCGCTTTTGACAGAACGCGGCAGGCAACGTGCGTCGCCCGAATGGCTTCTTCCGTTGCATACCGACTGTTCGCCGTGAGCTGGCGGACTCTCGCAATGAGTAACCTGCAGGCCGACGCATGTCGCCAAGCAATTTGAGTTTTCCGCCGCAATAGCTACGGCTTCGCCACACCCGGCGCGTGGCCCGCGAAGGAAGGCCGCTTGATGGGTAGGACGCTGGAAGCGCGCTGCCAAACCACAAGCCTCGGGATTCAGTAGCTCAGACGCGCCACCGAGCGCAGATGCTCGGGCGTGGTGGTGGGGAAACCAAAGAACTCCAGGTAGGCCGGGATCTGCTCGAACAACATGTCCGAGCCGACCTGCACCGCGCAGCCGCGCCCCTTGGCCGCACTCAGGAAGGCGGTCATCTCGGTTTTCATGACCACTTCGCCGACAAAGGTGGTGGGCGCGATACGCGCCACGTCCATCGGCAGCGGGTCGCCCTCGTTCATGCCCATCGGGGTCGCGTTGACCACCAGGTCGTAACCGGCCGGGTCGTTGGAGCCGGTGCCAACCTTCAACTGCGGGTAGTGCTTGCGCAGGCGCGAAGCAAGCCCCTCGCAGGACGCGGTGTTGGTGTCATACAGCCCTATGGCGGCAATGCCCTCTGCCGCCAGCGATGCCGCAATGGCGCAACCCACGCCGCCGCTGCCCACCACCAGTACCCTGGCGCCCTGGAGCTTGACGCCCTTGCGCACCACGCCGCGCACAAAACCGGCGCCGTCGAACATGTCGCCCAGCAGGCTGCCGTCGGCACGGCGCAGGATGGCGTTGCAGGCACCGGCCACCAGGGCCGTGGGTGTAAGTTCGTCCAGCAGGCCAATGGTGGTGACCTTGTGCGGCATGGTGACCAGGGCGCCGCGGATATTGGTGAGCTTGAACAGCGACGCCAGCACACCCGTATAGTCCTCGGCCTTCACACCCATCGGCACCACCACCGCATTGATACCCGCCTGCTCGAAATACGGGTTGTAGATCATGGGCGCCTTGAACGCGTGTGTCGGGTATCCGATGTGCGCGATAAGCACCGTATTGCCGTTGATCACTTTTTTGCTGCTTTCACCGCCGATACCGCCGCACGCAAGGCCAGCAGGTAGCTGTCCACGCCGAAGCCGCAAATCTGGCCTTTGGCGATTTCGGCAAACACCGAGACGTGGCGGAATGCCTCGCGCGCATGGATATTGGACATGTGTACTTCGACAATGGGGCATTTCAGGACGGCCAACGCGTCGCGGATGCCATAGCTGTAATGCGTCCAGGCGCCGGCGTTGATGAGCACCGCGTCCACCTGCTCGGCAAACGCCAGGTGGATGCGCTCGCACATGGCGCCTTCGTGGTTGGTCTGAAACGCCTCCACGTCCGCGCCGAGTTCAGCGCCCAGCGCGATCAGGGCGGCGTTGATGTCATCCAGCGTTGCCGTGCCATAGTGCGCTGGATCACGCTTGCCGAACATGTTGAGATTGACGCCGTTGAGTACAAGGATTTTCATAAAGGGTCGTGGTTGGTTTCAACAATTCTGCCTGTCTTCGCGGCCAGCGCAATCGCTTCGGTGACGCGCAGATTGGCCAGGCCGTCGCGCACGCTGACCAGGGGCTCGGTCTCGCCGCGCGCCACCGCGCCAAAATGCTCCATCTGGCGCCTTATCGGGTCGTCGCGCACCAGCCCGACCACGTCCACCTCGAAGGGTTTCCACCACGAGCGGTCCTGCGCGTGGGCATAGGTCTTGAGCCGCATGGTGGGCACCGAGAGTGTGCCCAAAGTGCCGCTGATGACGTAGCAGTCTTCGTCGTCATAACTGGCGTAAGCCTTGTTTTCCCGCGAGGTCTGCTCCCAGCTGCGTGCGCTGGCCGCCGTATCGCTGAGCATGAAGGTGCCCAGCGCGCCACCGGCGAAACGCAGGTTGACGGCGACCGTGTCCTCCACCTCGAAGCCCCGCGTCGCATTGCTGGAGAACGCCTGCACCGCCACGATCTCGCCGCACAACATGCGCAGGTTGTGGACCTCGTGGATCATGTTGAGCAGGATCGGGCCGGCGCCAGGCTGGCGCCTCCAGGGCGCATCGGCAAAATACGCGTCGGGTTTGAAAAACAGCGCGCTGCCCATCACTGAAACCAGCGGGCCGAGCTTGCCGGACTCCACCACTTCCCTGGCCTTGGCCATGATCGGACTGTGCGCGCGGTGGTGACCAATCAGCAGCCTGGTCTTGCTGTTGGCCTCGGCGCGCGCCAGGGTCTGCGCCTCGGCCATCGTGGGGGTGATCGGCTTTTCCAGCAGCGTGGGCAGGCCAGCACCCAAACACAGCAGCGCCTGCGGCAGATGCAGCTGGTTCGGCGTGGCCAGCACGACGCCGTCCGGCCGGTCTCTGGACAGCAGCTCCTCCAGCGAGGCGTACAGCGGCACCCCGGCTTTGGCGGCCATAGCCGCTGCGGCCGGCGACGGATCGACCAGCGCCGACAAGGTCACCGTGCTGCTGTCCAGCGCAACAGCCATGTGGGCCTGGCCGATGACGCCCGCGCCGACAATGGCGATCCTGGTCTTTGGCATGGGAGTTTTCGCAGAGGGGGTTGGTGCCTGTTCGCACTATTTTCGCAGGACGCTTGGCGAGTCAAGAGTGTCCCGCGCCCGGCGCCACGCGCCACATGGCGGCCTCGTGGCCGCTGGCATACACCTCGCTGGTGATGGCCGGGTTGCGGTTGACAAAGCGGCGCGCGAACATCGGGTGCCGCATGCTGCGCACCTCATGCTCCAGCGTTGCGAGCACCGAACCAGTGTCCAGGTCGGTGATGTCCTGGAACCGGTACTGGCTCTGGTTGCTTTCTTCGGTCACCAGAGCGCGTTCCAGCAGGCGCCGGTGCACGCCGGAGAAGTCGGCCACGGCAATCTGCACGTGGTGGCCGTCATAAGGAGCCAGCACACGGCTGGTCTCGCGAAACACCAGGCTTTCACCCAGGCCAATGGGCACGCGCGCAAAGGCCCCGCTTGCATCGCTGGCAACGCTGGCTGGCGCCGCAAGAATATCCGTGTAAAAGCGGGCGATGCGCGCGGCGCTGCCTTCGGCCACGTCCAGCTCGACATACGGCATGCCCAGCAGCATGCCGCCAAACCGCGCGGCATCGGGCGCATGCACACGCATGTGGTTACCCCAGGGGCAGGAGACATTTACCTGGTTGGCGCCGCGCTCGAAGGCAAACCGCGTGCCGGCCAGCCGCGTGCCGATCTGTTCCAGTCGCCCGGCCAGCCCATCCAGATCCGGCATCACCAGGCCTACGGTCCCGCGCAACACCTGGGCCGGCCCCACGGGAAGATGGAACTGGCAGGTACCCACGTTGATCCAGGCGTTGTCCACCCCCGTCACCAGGTACGGGTCACGCGTGAGGCCCAGGCCCATCACATAGAAGATGATGGCCTGCCGCTG
>JANLPN010000116.1:0-13091 GCA_031367285.1 Betaproteobacteria bacterium
GGACCATGACGCAGCAGGCCGTGGCGCAGCTGACCAGGCTTGAAGAAGCAGTGCAGGAGCGCACGCAGGAAATCAGCTCCACCAACGAAGCGCTGCAAACGGAAATCAGCGAGCGCAAGCATCTGCAGAGCCAACTGGTGCAAAACGAGAAGCTGGCCTCGATAGGCCAGCTGGCGGCGGGCGTGGCGCACGAGATCAACAACCCCATTGGCTACATATTCTCCAACTTCGGCACGCTGGAGAAATACCTGGCCAGCCTGTTTCAGATGCTCTCCGCCTACGAGGCCGCGGAAGCCTCGCACGGCACACCCCACACCATCAGCCAACTCAAGGGGCTGCGCGAGCAGCTTGAGCTGGAGTTTTTGAAGGAAGATATTCCCATCCTCATGCACGAGTCCAAGGAGGGCATCGTTCGGGTGCGCAAGATCGTCAAGGACCTCAAGGACTTCTCGCACGTGGACGCCAACCCGGAGTGGCAACTGGCCGACCTGGCCCAGGGCATAGATTCGACCCTCAACGTGGTCAGCAACGAGATCAAGTACAAGGCCGATGTGGTCAAGCGTTACGGCGCCTTGCCTGAAGTGCAGTGCCTGGCCTCGGAGATCAACCAGGTGGTGATGAACCTGGTGGTCAACGCCGCCCACGCGATTGGCCCCGAGCGCGGCACCATCACCATCAGCACCGGGCTGGATGGCGGCAATGTGTGGTTCGAGGTGGCCGACAACGGCTCGGGCATCCCCAAGGACAGCCTGGCACGTATCTTCGATCCGTTCTACACCACCAAGCCGGTGGGCAAGGGCACCGGGCTGGGCTTGTCGCTGTCCTACGGCATCGTGCAAAAGCACCACGGGCGCATCGACGTCGATACCGAGATCGGCCGCGGCACCAGCTTTCGCGTCACCTTGCCGGTGCACCAGCCGGCAACGGAAGCCACCCTACCGGCAGCGCTGGCATGAGCCAGGCACCGCCCACCGCACCGGCCTCACGCGCCAGTGCGCCGGTGATTCTGTGTGTTGACGACGAGCCCAACATCCTGTCGTCCCTGCGCCGACTGTTTCGCGGCAGCGGCTACCAGGTGCGTATTGCCGAAGGAGGCGCCGCCGGGCTGCAGGTACTGGAAAACGAGCCGGTCGATATCGTCATTTCCGATATGCGCATGCCCGAGATGGACGGCGCGCAATTTCTGCAACAGGTGCGCGCGCGCTGGCCCGGCACGGTACGCCTGCTGCTGACCGGCCACTCGGACGTGAATTCCATCATTGACGCCATCAACCGGGGTGAAATTTACCGCTACATCACCAAGCCCTGGGACGACAACGACATCGTGCTGCTGGTGCGCCATGCACTCGAACGCAAGGCGCTGGAGCAGGAGAAACTGCGCCTTGAAGCGCTCACCGCCAGCCAGAACGAGGCCCTGAAATCGCTCAACGCCAGCCTGGAAATGAAGGTTGACGAACGTACCGCCTCCCTGGCCACCGCCAACGCGGCGCTGGGGCAGGCCAATGAAACACTCAAGGCCAGCCTCTTCACGACGCTCAAGGTGTTCTCCACCCTGATCGATATGCGCGGCGGCAACCTGTCCGGGCATGCGCGCCGCGTGGCGGACCTGGCGCGGCGCATCGCCTTGCACATGGAGCTGGACGACAACGCGGCGCAGGAGATATTTGTCGCCGGCTTGTTGCATGAAATCGGCAAACTGGGCTTCTCTGACGAGTTGCTCGGACAGCCGGTGGCCACGATGACCAGCAAACAGCTTGCCGATTACCGCCAGCATGTGGTGCGGGCCGAACAATTGCTGATGCCATTACACGACCTGCGCGGTGCCGCGGCCATCATCCATGAACAGCTAGAACGTTTCGATGGTCAGGGTTTCCCTGACAAATTGTTCGAGCAGGCGATCGGGCTTGGAGCCCGGATACTGGCGGTAGCGAGCGACTTCGACAACCTGCAAATCGGCGCGCTGGCGCAGAAACGCTTAGGCCCGGACGAAGCAAAAGCAGCCATTGTGCGCGGCACCGGCAAACGTTATGACCCCCAGGTGGTCGATGCTTTCATGGCGGTTCTGGGGGGCGGTGCCGGCGAGGAAGCGGCAAAGGACAACTCGGCCGATGCACGCATTGCCACCGGCGAGCTGGTGGCGGGCATGGTGTTGGCGCGTGACCTCATCGGACCCAACGGACTCCTGATGCTGTCGGCCGGGCACGAGCTGGATGATCGCCTGATCCAGAAGCTGCTGGATTTTGAAAAATCCCGCGCTACCGAGCTGGCGCTGTGCGTGCGGAGGTAAGCAGCCTTACCGCGCGCTCTCAGCGCAGGTTCCCGGTGTGCCCGAGCGAATAACGTCCGGGCTGCGGCCACACCGTCAGGCCATGGGGTTCGTGGCCGACCTTGATCTGGTCCACCGCGCCGCTGCCGGTTTCAATGCGGTACACCACGTTGTCGTATCGGCCCGAGAGCCAAAGGTATTTGCCGTCCGCGCTGACGTTGCCCATGTCCGGGCTGCCCCCGCCCACAATGGGCCAGGTCGTGGTCACCGAGCGGGAGGAGAAGGCTATTACCGAAACACTGCCTTTGCCCAGCGGGCTGCCCTTGACTTTGTTGCTGCCGCGGTTGGCCACATACAGGCTCTTGCCATCGCGGCTCGGGTACAGGCCATGGGCACCGACGCCGGTGGCAATAAAACCGATCTGCTTGAAGGAGTCGCCATCCACCACGTGGACGCCGTCGGCCATCATGTCGGCCACGAAAAAGGTCTTGCCGTCGGGTGACGCGCGCACGTCCTGCGGCATGCCAGGCGTAGTGCAGATTTCATTGCCAGGCTGGCCCGGGTCGGGGATTTTGGCCGGCTTCTTGCCAGGCTTGGCGATCAGCGCCAACGCATCCGGGCGGGCGTAGTACTGGCTCAACTTGAGCGTGCCAACCACGGTGCGGTTGACCAGGTCGATCTTGGTGACGGCGCCGTTGAATTCGCAGGTAAACAGCGCGAACTTGCCGTCGATGGAAAAGTCAGCGTGATTGATACCGGCACACTTGGGCGTGGGAATGGAGAACTTCAGCGCCATCGTGGCCACATCGCGAAAGTCGAGCCGCTTGTAGGCTTCAGCCACCACAATGGCGTATTGCCCGTCGGGCGACCAGTACATGTTGTAGGGGTCATCGACCGGGATCGATTTGCCCGGCTTGCCGGTTTTGGGGTCGATCGGCGTGAGGCTGCCGTCCTTGCGGCCTTCGGCGTTGTTGGCCACCCACAGCGTGCCCAGGTCCCAGCTTGGCACCACGTGCTGCGGGTTGATACCCACCCGGAAGGTATCGACCACCTTGAGGGTGGCCGGGTCTATCACCGATACCGTGTTGGCCGCGTGGTTGGGCACGTAGACGCGCTCCAACGCCTGGGCCACGGCCGGGCTGAACCGGTTGGCCGCGGTTTCACGGTAGAGGTTGTTTTTGTCAGCCACCGGCGGCATGCCGGGAACCGTGACGACACCGATGCCGGGCGCATCCTGTACCTGGCCTGACGCCGCGCTGCCAGGCGCGGACGCCGTCTGTGCCATGGCCAGCCACGCCCCGGTCAGGGCCGATGCCAGCGCCGCTGCAACCGCCAGCGCTACCTTGCTAGTTCGCATATTTGATCTGAAAAGTGCTTTGACCGAGCAATGTAACGCACCAGCACCTGCCGGCACCAAATATCGCGCGTTATGTTGCCCAACGCACCGACGCGCGCTGAACGCACCGGTATCTTGGAGGCCGTATGCCACCGGTGCCAATCGCCGGTGAGCGCCTGAAAGGATTACACCATGATTGCCCACACCCCCAGTGGCGCGCCAACGTCGTATGGCAGCCTGGCCAAACACAAGTGCCCCCAGTGCATCGGCAATTTGAGGCAAACGCCACGCCGCCCCATAGACCGGATAACCAGCCGGTTTACACCGCTGCACCGCTACCGCTGCGAGTCCTTTACCTGCCAGTGGGAGGGCAACTTCCGCACCCGCGAGCATGGCTTTGCCGTCGATAGCGCAGGCGCTCGCCTGCCTGATTCCCCCAGGGCCGGACTTCTGAGCGATGCTCCTTCGGGATACCTACCAAAGTCCTTCATTGCCAACATGGTGCTGGTGGTCGCCGGGGTGCTGTTCGTGCTGGTATTTGCCAACACTGGCTGGCTGTCGGATGACGAGTCCGCCAATTCCGGGACGCACGACGAACAATGGATCGCATCGCTGAAGCGCATCGGACAAGCGCGAAAAGTTGAAACCGACGTCAAGGCGCACAGCGTGATAGTCGAAAGCTCAAAATAGTCTTGTTGGCATCGTGCCCCTGGCGCCAGCCACTACCGCGGCGCGAAAAAACTACTTGGCGACGCCATGCGGACTAAAGGTAATCCAAAGGCACCCGCGCACTCGATTGCCCATCACGCTCTGCCCCCCGAACCGGGGAATCCATTGGCGATAAGGCAGTCCACCTGGGCCGCGCACTGCACGGCTGCAAGATCCTTCAGCAGACACGTTATCGGGCTGTGCCCTCCCAGCCATTCGTTGGGCCGGGCAAACCAGTTGGCCGTTTCCCACGGGCTATAGGTCTGCTGCAGGATCCCAAGCAGTGGGGCAAGTTGCGGATGCGGGCGCAAGTCAAGCCGATGGAACTGGAACCAGGGCAGCCATATATCGGCGTGCCATTCGAAGTAAACCACTTCCCTGCGCTCGATCCAGTTGGCCAGGGTTGCGACGCTCGGGCCTGCGCATCGCTCGAACAGGCTCACCAGTTCCTCGACCCGGGCCAGCCCGCCCGTGGCGTCATAAGCCTCAAGCATGGTCGTGAACTGGTGGTTGGCTCCGCAGCCCAGTTCACAGTGGTGGGGACAGGTCGCTGCACCAAGGTCACCGTAGGACGAATAACGTGTGGCGGATGATGTGGCAGTTCGCGACATTACGGCGTTTTGCATGAATAGTTCCTTTTCACTGTGTTGGCGGCTCGTCTGCGTTACGCCCCCACAGTAATGAAGAGCACGGTCCGCCGTCTGTGCGCGACCGCACATCCGCACCAATACGCGGCAAGCCCCTATGTGCGTCAGCGCACAGTGACTGGACGTCCGCGCGCGCAATCTGACGAGAGCCGATGAAACAGAAGGTAAGGGATGACCACGTAACCGGAATGGCCCGCGTTATAGAGGCTTCTGCAGCAAGGTCCGGTCTGTTCTGCTGCGCGTTCTTCTGGAGGCAACTGCCATGCACTTCTTCATACTTCGTTTTAGGCCCATCGCGGTTATCGCGGCCACCCTGCTGCTGGCCTTCAGCGGCATGGCGAGCGCCGACCCGCCATCGCGGGTTGCCCGTCTGGGCTACCTGGCCGGTCCGGTCAGCTTTTCACCAGCCGGCGAGATCGACTGGGTGCAGGCCTCGGTCAACCGGCCGCTGACCAACGGTGACCGCCTGTGGACGGATGCAGACGCCCGCGCTGAAATCGAGCTGGGTGGCGCCATGGTTCGCATGAACGCGAACACCGGGCTGTCGGTCCTGAATCTGGACGACCGCATTGCGCAGCTGCAATTGACCGAAGGTACGCTGAACGTGCGTTTGCGCCGCCTGGGGCCTGACCAGGTATTTGAAGTCGATACGCCGAATCTTGCCTTTACGCTGCGCGAAAACGGCGACTACCGGATCAACGTAGACCCCGACGGCAATGTCACGGACGTGATCGTGCGCAAGGGCCGCGGCGAAGTGTATGGAGAAGGCGCGGCCTATTCGATCAACGCGCTGCAGCCGTACCGCTTTGCAGGCACCGGCCTGCGCGATTACCAGTATCTGGCGCCTCCCGCCGCCGACGCGTTCGACCGCTGGGCCAGCGCACGGGACCGCCGCTACGACACCTCGAACTCGGCCCGTTATGTGTCGCCTGATGTGGTCGGCTACCAGGACCTGGACGCCAACGGCACCTGGCGTGCTGATCCGGCCTACGGCAACGTCTGGGTCCCGAACCGGGTGGCAGCCGGCTGGGCGCCTTACCGCGACGGGCATTGGGCCTGGGTGGACCCGTGGGGCTGGACCTGGGTCGATGACGCGCCCTGGGGCTTCGCCGTGTCCCACTACGGTCGCTGGGCCAATATGGCCGGCACCTGGGGCTGGGTGCCCGGGCCCGTGCGCACCCAGGCCTGGTACGCACCGGCCTTGGTGGCGTTTGTTGGAGGCAGCAACTTCCAGGTCGCCATCGCCGGTGGCAACGTTGGCGCGGTCGCCTGGTTCGCACTGGGCCCGAGTGACGTGTACCAGCCGCCGCACCCGGTCAGCCGCGGCTATTTTGAAAATGTCAACCGCAGCAATACGGTGATCAACAACACGGTCATCAACAACACCTACAACACCACCAACGTGACCAACACCACGAATGTGACCAACGTGACCCAGGTGGTCTATGCCAACCGGCAGGTGCCGGGTGCCGTCATCGCGGTTCCCACCGCTGCGTTTGTGCAGTCACAACCGGTGGCCCGCGCCGCCATGCAGGTGACGCAGCAAGTGGCTGCGAACGCGCCGGTCGCTGTTGTCGCCCAGGTGGCGCCGACCGAAAAAAGCGTACGCGGCGCCGCGGCGCCCAGCGAAAAACCGCCGGCTCGCGCTTTCGAGCGCCCGGTCATTGCCCGTACCGCGCCTCCAGTAGCCCATGCCGGATTCGCGGCGCAACAAGTGCAACTTTCAGCGAACCCCGGCAAACCACTGGATGATGCGGCGCGCAAGTCGCTAAAGCCCGCTGCTGCCGGTCCAGTGCCGGTGGTCAAGGTGGTGGTGGCTGCGGCGACCGTGGCTGCCGCGGCACCGCCTGCGCCCGCACCAGCACCTGTGGCATCCGTGGTGCGGCCCAGCGCTGCGCCGGCACTCCTGGCAAGCCAGGCGCGACCGGCCTCTGCGCCAAACACAATCGCTTCGCAAGGTACTCCGGCAGCGCCATCGGGTCGGGCGCAGGCACAAGCGCCGGTGCAGGTGTTGCCGCAGCCCCTGCCGCTACCCCCGGTGGGTTTGACTGCCCCGGCCACCCGGCCGGCGTCTGCCGCACCGCCCGTGGCAAGACCCGAGCCTGCATCCGCGATCAAACCAATCGAGCCAGGCCCGGCGGTTGCCGTCCCAAGACCACCAGCATCGCTCAGCATGCCCCAGCCAAGGCCGCCAGCGCCACAGGCCTTGCCACCCGCACAGGCCCCGCCACCCGCACAGGCGCTGCCAGTACCACAGCCGGTACAACGTGCGCTACCGCCCAGCATGGCCCCGGCTTCACAGGCTGCGGTACGCGCACCGGCAGCACCTCCTGCCCCGCCGGTTCCGGCCATTCAGCCGGTGCAGCAGCCAACGCTGGCGGCGCGGCCCGCCTCCACGCCCGCGGCAAGGCAAATCGAGCCCCGCGCCCCGGCCGCTGCGCCACAACAGCGCCCATCGGACCCCGATCCAAAAGCCGAGCCGCGCGGCCAAAGGCCGAGGCCTGCCGCGAGCACGCCGGCCGACAGGAAAACCGAAAGCGAAGAACAGAAAAAGCGCGAAGAGGAAAGCCGCAAGCCAAAGGGTTAGGCGCCGCCGGCTGAAAGCTTCGAAACGGGCACACGAGACAGCCACCGGTAAGCGGCGCCTTGCGGGAATCCGGGCAAGCATGCCTCTGTGTGCAATCGCACCGACGAACTCCGGTCAGGCGTTCAATATCGGACAGCAAACCATGCGTTGGTTTGCGTTCGTTACGGTCCATTCAACTTGACACGGAGAAAACATCATGAACAAAGACCAAGCCAGGGGCAACGTCAAAGACATCACCGGGAAAGTCCAGGAACAGGCCGGCAAACTGGTCGGAAACAGCAACCTGCGAGCCAAGGGCGTGCGAAATCAAGCTGCCGGCAAAGCGCAGAAAATGCTCGGCGATGCGAAAGAGGTTTTGAACAGCGCCAAAGATGCCGTTGGCGCTGCCGCACGCAAGCGCTGATACGCGATCCGGCCCGCTCTGGATAAACCTCGCACACACCTACTGCAGGCGCAACTTTCCGGTGCTGCCAAACACGTGGTCCCAGAACGCACTGGTCACACCATAACAACCTGGCTGCACCGTGTGGTGATGCAGCGCGTGCCAGCGCTTGCGCTGCTTTAACCACCCGGTGCCGGCGCGCCAGTGGTGGGTGGCATGGTGCGTGATCGCGTAGGCCAGGTAGCCGGCCAGCAGACCAAGCGTCAGCGCGCATGCCGACCACACACTTCCCAACAACAACGCGGGAAGGAAGACCAGCAGGCCGATCAGCGTCGCGCTCAGGACCGTGGGCGCGCAGATCAAGGCCGCGGGCCGATCATGGTGCGCTGCATGCCAGCTGCGAAATGGCTCCAGGCCGTGCAACACAAAGCGGTGCAACGCGTATTCAACCGCTGTCCAGCCCGCCAGGCCCGCCAGCGTGATACCCATCAATGCCAGCCGGTGATCGCGGGGTCCGTCGATCAGCAGAAAAAATGCCAAGCCCGCAACGGCGCAGCCATACAACGCAAAATCGGCCCGGTACGCGGCCTTGCTGTGTTCCAGTGCAAATATATCCATGCTTTTTCTCGGGTGACGGGACACAACCCGCTGCATGAAGACGTGCGGGCCGTCTGTGTGTTCTGCATGTTGGCCCGCGATCAGCTCGGTTCAATTACCCACTTTAGCCCGGGGCAGCGGCGCCCCTGTCAGCCAACCGGCCAAATACGTGTAGGACGGTGCAGCATGCGCGTCAACGCGGCGCTGACACGGCCTGGCGTATCGCAGTCACCGATTGCTGCACGATGGCATCCACACCAAGCTGTCCCAGGGCGGCGCTGGAAGGCCTTGGATCGCCGCTGGTGCCGCCAGCCCGACCCTCGCGCGCCGCTTGCGCGAACAGCCCGGGTTTGACCAGCGCAGGATCCACTGCCATCATCAACGACGTGTCCGCCGTTGCGGCGTGGATACCTATTTGTGCATCGGTCAGGCCTTTGGATTTGAGCGCCTCGACGTAACTGGTCTGCGTCGCGCGGTAGTACTCGCCAATGAAATGCACCCGCACCGCCGACTTGGCCCAGTCGCGGTTCAGATTTGCGGCAACGGATTGCAGGGCGCCCTGGTAGCCGCCATGGTCGCCCAGCAACACGATATCGCGAAAGCCGTGTTGCTTGAACCCGCGTGCCGCACCTTCCAGAATGCCCTTGAAGGCCGCCTCGGGTACCGAGATGGTGCCGGCAAAACGCATGTGTTCGGTGGGCGGTGTGATATTGCCCTCCGGCACATAGGCCAGGACGGGTGCAACGATGGCATTGCCCAGCAGCTCGGCCACTTTGCCCGACAGCGCCCTGGCCCGCACATTGTGTTTGCCCAGCGCCATATGCGGGCCGTTCTGTTCCATTCCACCGACCGGGATGATGATGGTGGTGTGGCCGTCGCGCAGGGCAACCGTGACTTCCGCAGTCGTCAGCTCCTCAAGATACACGCTGGCCAGGGTTGCGGTATTGCCGGTCTGCGCAAGCACCACGAACATGGCGAAAAATACAAGCGGGGTTCTCATTGCCTTGGAGTGTACGCAGTGCCACGGTCGCAACACCACGCAAGCCACACGCAAGCCCCTTCCAATGAACTTTTTCTTCGGCACGTTATCATTCCTTCATGCGCCACTTGCTCCTCGCCATCCTGATTGTCCTGCTGCCGCTGCGCGCCTGGGCCGGTGATGCCATGGCGACCCTGATGGCGGCGCCGGGGCAGGTTCACCCGCTCGCAAGCGCCAGTGTGACCTCCGCGCACGCGCACACCCACACGACGCAGACGCCGCTCGATGGCCGCGACGATGCCGGCTCGGGAAGCCCGGCAGTGGCCAGCACCGATTGCGCCATTCATGCCGGTTCGGGGCATTCGTCGCCATCGGATCTCTCGCACTGCCAATCGTGTGTTGTCTGCCAGGTCTGCCACACGGTGGGATTGGCTGTTCCGATCCTGGTTTTTGCCGCGTTGTCCGCGGCCCCCCAGCTACCACTGACCGTGGTGCCCGGTTTCACCAGTGCCGAGCGCGCACTGGGCCTGAAGCCACCTATTTCCTGACTCTCCCAGCCTTAGTTCGTCCGCAATTTGCCCGGCCGGGTTGATTGCGCGCATCGCGGTGGTCGTTCGTCCACCGCCCTAGCTGTATAGGAGTTTTCATGCCAAAAGTGCTTATCTTGCTCGGCGCGCTGGTGCTGCCGGCATTCGCGGGGGCGCAGGCCTCCCTCACCGACCCGTCCGCGCCGGTGCCGGTGGTACGCTACCGGTCGGTGTTTGCCGATACCCCCACCGGAGTAGAAACGGAGTCCGTGGACTGGCGGGCCGCCAACGCGGAAGTCGGTCAGTTCAGGAATGGCCATATGGACATCCTGAAGTGGGAGGACAACCAGGCCCGGCAACAAACGGCCGTTCCGATGGCACCGCACTCCGGGGCACATGCCCGCCCGCCCACGCCCCCAACGGCCAAACCATGAGGCGCGCCATGCACCACCATCCGCGCCGCCGCACCGCGCCGCTCAAGATCGTTGCCGCAGCCTGCGTGCTAGCCTTGCTGTCGGGTTGCGCGTCGTTGTCGCCGGACGGCGACACGGCCAGCCTGCAACAGCTCACCGCAGGCAGGACTGCTGGTGTGCAGGCCGAGCTGGTGCCATTGCAACGCAGCCAGTCCGACATCGACACCGATGTGCAGGCGCTGCTGCGCGGCCCGGTCGACGCGCAAGTCGCGGTCCGCGTGGCGCTGCTGAACAACCCTGGCCTGCAAGCTTCGCGGGCCACGCTGGGCATCAGCGACGCCTTGCGTGTGCAGGCCGGCAGCCTGCCCAACCCGCACTTGGCCTTGGGCCGCTTCAAAGCCGGCGACAGGCTGGAGCTTGAACGCCTGCTCAGCTTCAATGTGGTGGGACTGTTAATGCTTCCCTGGCAGGCACAATGGCAGGGTCAGCAGCATGAACTGGCCAAGCTGCAGGCAGCGCAGGACGTAATAAGACTGGCTGCCGACACGCGCAAAGCCTGGGTCACCGCGGTGGCGGCGCAACAGACTGCTGCCTATATGGCCGACGTCAAGGAGGCGGCCGAGGCCAGTGGTGAACTGGCCCGGCGTATGGCCCGCGTCGGCAACTGGAGCAAATTGCAGCAGGCCCGCGAACAGCTGTTTCTGGCCGACGCCACGGCACAGCTGGCGCGCGCGCAGCAGACCGCCTTCAGCGAACGCGAGAAGCTGATCCGCCTGATGGGCCTGTGGGGCGCGCAAACCGGCTTCACGCTGGTCGAGCGCTTGCCCGAGTTGCCCAAGACCGTGACCGCAAGTACCGACGTCGAGTCGCAGGCACTGCGTGAACGGCTGGATCTGCGCTCCGCCATGACCGAGTCCAGCTACGTTGCAGCGGAAATGGGCCTCAAGACGGTCCTCGGTTATGTGGACGGGCTCAGCCTGGGCTACCGCCACGACACGGCGTTCGACAACACCGCGCTGACGCGGGAAACCCGGCGCGGCTGGGAGCTGGAATTGCCCTTGCCCGTGTTTGACTGGGGCGAGGCACGCAATGCCCGCGCAAAAGCCCTGTACCTGCAATCGGCTGCCCGCGTGCGCGATGCGGCCGTCCGTGCCCGTTCGGAAGCGCGCGAAGCCTACCACGGCTATCGCACGGCCTACGATCTGGCGCGCCACTACCGCGACGAAGTGGTGCCGCTGCGCAAGTTCATCAACGACGAACTGGTGCTGCGTTACAACGGCATGCTGGCCAGCGTGTGGGACCTGCTGGCCGATACGCGTCTGCAGATCACGAGCATCAACAGCGCGATCGAGGCGCAGCGCGACTTCTGGCTGGCCGAGGCCGACCTGCAAACCGCCTTGACCGGCATCTCGCCGGGCGCCATGTCCGGCATGAAGGCCGGCGCAGGTGCCGGTGGCGCCGAAACGGCAGCCGCCCACTGACGCCTCGTCGCCACCCCACTGCGCAAGAAATACTGAAAGATCTCCCATGAATCGACGCAAGTTTTTTGGCGGCGCGGCAATGGCCGCTGTCGCCACGGCCTCGGTCAGCAAAGTGGCGATGGCCGCACTGCCCGAGCCCGTGACGATGGCCACACCCAACACCGCACCACCACTGGTGCCACCAAGCGGCCGTCCCTACAACCCGGTCGTCACACTCAACGGCTGGACCCTGCCCTGGCGCATGAACGCCGGCGTCAAGGAGTTCCACCTGGTGGCCGAGCCGGTAATCCGTGAAATCGGCCCGGGTATGAAAGCCACCCTGTGGGGCTACAACGGGCAAAGCCCCGGCCCGACCATCGAGGTGGTGGAGGGCGACCGGGTGCGTGTTTTCGTCACCAACAAACTGCCCGAACACACCACCATGCATTGGCACGGCCAGCGCCTGCCCAATGGCATGGACGGCGTGGGCGGCCTGAACCAGAAGCAGATTCCGGTCGGCAAGACCTTTGTCTACGAATTTGTGGCGCGCCGGCCCGGCACCTTCATGTACCACCCGCATGCCGACGAGATGACCCAGATGGCGATGGGCATGATGGGTTTCTGGGTGACCCACCCGAAAACAAAACACCCACTCATCGACGAGGTGCAGCGCGACTTCTGCTTCTTGCTGAACGCCTACGACATCGACCCTGGCAGCACCACGCCGATGCCCAATACGATGACGGACTTCAACCTGTGGACGTGGAACAGCCGGGCCTTCCCGGGCATTGATTCGCTCAATGTGCGCCGGGGCGACAAGGTGCGCATACGCATCGGCAACCTGACCATGACCAACCACCCGATTCACCTGCATGGACACGAGTTCACGGTAACCGGCACCGACGGCGGGCCCACCCCCCAAGCCGCACGCTGGCCCGAGGTGACCACCGACGTGGCCGTGGGTCAGATGCGGCAAGTCGAGTTTGTGGCGGATGAAGAAGGCGACTGGGCCTTCCACTGCCACAAGAGCCACCACACCATGAACCCGATGGGCCACACCGTGCCCAACATGATTGGCGTGGACCACCGCGGCCTGGTGAGGAAGATCCAGAAGCTGGTGCCCGACTACATGGTGATGGGTGAACGCGGCATGGCCGACATGGGCGAGATGCAGATGCCCATCCCCGAC
>JANLPN010000129.1:0-35934 GCA_031367285.1 Betaproteobacteria bacterium
GCCACCGCCGCCAAAATACGCCAGATCGTGCCGTCGCTCGAATCCCATTTGCGTACCAAGGGCTGGTCAATTGGATCGATCAGGCTCAAAGTGCGGAATTCGTCCGCCAAATAGATCGTGCAATTGGCTGTCCGCCGGCCGCGTTCTCGTGGTTCAACGGAAGATTGTGCCATGCCATCACGGACCGATCTCACGAGGAGAGCGACACGACGATGGCCCCGGTGTACCGGCGTAGCGAGCATCCAAGCAAACTGAATGCCTTTCACGCGCCGCTGGAACAAGCGCTCAAAGCCCACTCCCACCGCATCAAGCAGAACCGGCGAACCGTACCTGCTCCGGAAAATTAGCGGGAACAAAAAAACCCGCTACGCTGAGAAACGTGCGGGCCTCTAAGCGGTTCTAAGCGATCTTGAAAGGGCTTGAAATAGTGATTTGGTGCCGATTGTCGGAATCGAACTGACGACCTACCGCTTACAAGGCGGTTGCTCTACCAACTGAGCTAAATCGGCACAGAAATATTTTACAGGACGACCTTCTCACTGTGAGCATCCAACAGTCCTCCGCAGCACGCTACTTTACTCGCGTCAGATTGGGTCGGGTTTTAGCGCCAGGACGTGGGGGAACGGGTGGCACCTCGTTGGGGTCACCCTGCGGGTTGGTCAGCTTCAACAGGCGCGCATCAGCATCGCCCGTTCGCACACCCCCGTCAGTGGAAGGCGCATTGCCCAGCTTGTCCAACGCACCCTTGGCGTCGGTAGCCGGTGAAGGAAATGCCATTCCCTGACCATTCTCGCGGGCGTAGATAGCGATGACTCGGTCTACCGGCACCATGATTTCACGCGCGGTTCCGGCAAAACGGGCGCTGAACTCAATGAATTCATTGCCCAGTTTTAGAGAGCTGGTTGCGTCGAAGCTGATGTTGAGAACGATCTCGCCATCTTTCACGTATTCCTTGGGCACCTGCACGCTGTCGTTGACCAATACTGCTACATACGGTGTAAAGCCGTTGTCTGTACACCACTCATACAGTGCCCGGATCAAATACGGGCGGGTAGACGTGGAATTTTGCGCGTCAATCATAGGCGATACGGCCCCCGTGCTTACTTGCGCATGACCTTCTCGGAAGGCGTCAACGCTTCAATGTAGGCCGGCCGCGAAAAGATACGCTCGGCATATTTGAGCAAGGGAGCGGCGTTCTTGCTCAGATCGATTCCATAGTAATCGAGCCGCCACAACAACGGCGCAATTGCAACGTCGAGCATGGAGAAGCCTTCACCCAACATGTATTTATTCTTCAGGAAGATCGGTGCCAGCTGGGTCAACCGATCACGAATGTGCGCTCGAGACTTCTCCAGCAACTTCTCGTTGCTCTTCGCGCCGCGCGATTCCAGCGTAGAAACATGTACAAACAGCTCCTTTTCGAAATTCAGCAGGAACAGGCGCACCCGAGCGCGGTCCACCGGGTCACCCGGCATCAGCTGGGGATGGGGAAAGCGTTCATCAATATATTCATTGATGATGTTCGATTCGTACAGAATAAGGTCGCGCTCAACCAAAATAGGAACCTGTCCATACGGGTTCATGACATTGATGTCTTCCGGCTTGTTGTATAGATCGACGTCACGAATCTCGAAATCCATGCCTTTCTCGAACAACACAAAACGGCAACGATGGGAAAACGGGCAGGTTGTTCCTGAATACAACACCATCATGGTGGGGCTCCTAAAAAACTAGAAAGAGTGGGTCGTGCCATGGCTAACCCGCTCTGGAAACGCAGCTTCAGAGGAGACCAACCTGTACCCAAGTTGTGTCACAACTAAAACCCAAGGCGCGACGCACGCGCAGGGCCAGGACTGTCTGCGGTGTTACTTGATGTCTTTCCAGTAAGCTGCGTTGAGCCGCCAGGTAAACACAGTCAACAATGACAAAAATATCAACACGCCCACACCCACCCGGGTGCGCGTGTTTTGCGAGGGTTCGCCCATCCATTGCAGGAAACTTACCAGATCGCCCACCGCATGGTCGTACTCAAGTGGAGTCATATTTCCAGGAGTCAACTGCTGCCAGCCCTTGAATACCTTGACCTCGTGGCCGTGTTCCGTCTCCAGGTCATAGAGTGGCTGCCGGCTTCCCTGCAATTGCCACAGCACATGGGGCATGCCGACATTGGGGAAAGCCAGATTGTTCCAGCCAGTCGCCTTGGTCTCGTCCGGGTAATAGGTCCGCAGATAGGTATACAGGTAGTCCGCGCCTGTGCCCTGACCAGCGGCGGAGCGCGAGCGGGCGATCACCGTCAAATCGGGCGGATTTCCACCAAACCACTGTTTGGCCTGCTTGGGATCGATGGCAGCCTGCATCGTTTCGCCCACCTTGTCGGTGGTGAAAAGCAGGTTGTCCTTGATCTGCTGCTCAGTCAGTCCGATGTCCTTGAGCCGGTTGAAGCGCATGAAGGCCGCAGAGTGGCAGTTGAGGCAATAGTTGACGAACAGCTTGGCACCGTTTTGCAAGGCGACCAGGTCGTTGGTTTTGTTGGGTGCCTTGTCCCAAGGGATCCCACCTTCGTTGGCGTGAGCGCCCGCCATCAGTCCAAGCGCAGCAAATAAACACCAAACAACTCTGCGGGAAATATTTGCGACCGTGAATAGTCCAGAGGATTTCATTGTTGTTATCTCCTGCTCAATGCGCCGCGAAATTTACGCGCTGGGGCACCGGCTTTGGTTCACCCAGGGCACTCCACCATGGCATCAACAGGAAGAAGCCAAAATAAAACAGGGTGCCAACTTGAGAAACGCGCCCGCCGATGTCCGATGGTGGCTGCACGCCCAAGTAAGCCAGCACCACGAAATTGAATACGAACATGCCGTAAACGTATTTATGCCAACTCGGGCGATAACGGATCGACTTGACCGGGCTGTGGTCGAGCCACGGCAGAAAGAACAAAATGATGACTGCGCCGCCCATCACCACCACGCCCCAGAATTTGGCGTCTATGGAGAGCATCATGGCTATCAGCCCCACGGCCAGGACAGCTACGACCGGCTTCAGAAAAGCTGGCAATTTGACCCTGAAGATCATCAGATATGCACCGCCTACCACGCAGGCAATCAGTGCGTACATCATCTCGCTCGTGATAGCGCGCAACATCGAATAGTACGGCGTGAAGTACCAGACCGGGGCGATGTGCAGGGGCGTCTTGAGCGGGTCGGCCGGAATGAAGTTGTTGTACTCCAGGAAATAACCACCGAACTCAGGCGCAAAAAATATGATCGCGCTGAACACCATGAGGAACATGCTGACCGCAAAAATGTCGTGCACGGTGTAATAAGGATGGAATGGAATGCCGTCCAGCGGATGACCATCCTTGCCTTTGGTGGCCTTGATTTCAATACCATCCGGGTTGTTGGAACCTACTTCATGCAGCGCGATGATGTGGGCCGCCACCAGGCCCAGCAACACCAGCGGTACCGCAATCACGTGAAAGCTGAAGAAGCGATTCAAGGTTGCGTCACCCACCACGTAATCACCGCGAATCAGCAACGCCAGGTCGGGACCAATGAAGGGAATCGCGGCAAACAGGTTGACGATTACCTGCGCACCCCAGTAACTCATCTGGCCCCAGGGCAGCAAATAACCCATGAACGCCTCAGCCATCAGGCAAAGGAAAATGGCGCAGCCGAAGATCCAGATCAATTCGCGCGGCTTGCGGTAGCTGCCGTAAAGCAGGCCACGAAACATGTGCAGGTAAACAACCACGAAAAAAGCGGATGCGCCGGTCGAATGCATGTAGCGGACCAGCCATCCCCAAGGCACATCCCGCATGATGTATTCGACCGAGCCAAATGCGAGTGCCGCATCCGGCTTGTAATGCATCACCAGAAAGATCCCGGTCACGATCTGAATCACCAGAACCAGCATCGCCAACGAACCAAAGATGTACCAGAAATTGAAGTTCTTTGGCGCGTAATACTGGCCCATATGCTCGTTGTAGAGCTTGGTCAGCGGGAAACGGTTGTCAACCCAGTTCAGCAGCTTTTCAGCGGCTGGTGCGTTTGGGGAAATTTCTTTCATTTCAGCCACGATGTGCTCCGGTACTGCATGTCTTCATGGATTCAGGCTTTTTTGTCTTCGCCAATGAGAAGGCGGTTATCCGATAAATACATGTGTGGAGGCACTTCAAGGTTGTCCGGGGCTGGCTTGTTCTTGAATACCCGCCCGGCCAGATCGAAGGTCGAACCATGGCACGGACAAAAGAAGCCGCCCTTCCAATCGTCTGGCAAAGATGTCTGGGGTCCCGGCTGAAACCGGTCCGACGGGGAACAGCCCAGATGGGTGCAAATGCCAACCACCACCAACAGTTCGGGTTTGATCGAGCGTCCTTCGTTGCGCGCATACTCGGGTGTCAATTCATCTGGCTTGCGTTGGGACTTGGGGTCCGCCAATTGCGCATCGTTGGACGGCAGCGCGGCAATTTCCTCAGGCGTGCGGCGCACGATCCAGACCGGTTTGCCTCGCCACTCCACCGTCATTTTCTCGCCCGGCTTAAGCGCCGATACGTCGGCTTCAACCGCAGCCCCGGCGGCTTTGGCCCGCTCAGAGGGTTCAAAACTGCTGATGAACGGCACGGCTGTGAAGGCGCCGCCGACCGCTCCAGCACAACCGGACGCGATCAGCCACGTCCGTTTGCTGGAGTCGACTGGTGTGTCACTCATGGGAATCCTCAATGAAAACATCGCTATCTGGGACAGCTTTGAATTGTAGCTGACGGCCTTTCGCGGCTTTGCCGCCACATCGGGCTTGACAAGCCTCGTTGAGCGGGAATACTTGCCGCACATTTATAACAACGGAGTAGGCGCAATGGGCATGATGTCTGAATTCAAGGAGTTTGCCCTCAAGGGCAACGTGATGGACTTGGCGGTGGGCGTCATCATCGGTGGCGCGTTCGGGAAAATTGTGGACTCCATGGTCGGCGACCTGATCATGCCGCTGGTCGGAGCGGTATTCGGCAGCCTGGACTTCTCCAGCATGTTTGTAGTGCTTGCCAAGGTGCCGGCTGGCACGGCCATGACACTGGTCGATCTGAAAAAGGCCGGTGTTCCAGTGTTCGCCTATGGCAATTTCATCACTGTCGCGGTGAACTTCGCCATATTGGCGTTCATCATCTTCATGATGGTCAAACAAATGAACCGGCTCAAGAAGGAAGCGCCGGTGCCTGCGCCGACCGCAACGCCAGAAGACATTCTGTTGCTTCGGCAGATTCGCGACAGTCTGAAAAAGTAAGCTTAGCCGCAAACCGCCATAGCGCTTTACCCATCCCAGGTGGGTCTTCGGCGGATTTTCCTGCGCCCTGCTTTTACCTCGGGTCGCGCCAGGCTGGCGCACCGCAAAGCATGCGTTTGGCCATGCGGATGGCCTCTTTCAAGCTTGATGGATCCGCGCGACCGGATCCTGCAATGTCGAACGCCGTGCCGTGGTCCGGGCTGGTGCGCACCAAGGGCAGCCCCAGCGTCACGTTGACGCCTTTTTCCAGGCCAAGGTATTTGACCGGGATCAAGCCCTGGTCATGGTACATCGCCACCACCACGTCAAACTCACCTCGTTGCCCTTGCGCGGCGCGAGCCCGCATAAACACGGTGTCCGGGGCCAGCGGCCCGCAGACGTCCATTCCATGCGCGTTCGCCAGAGACACTGCCGGCGCAATAAACTCGATCTCTTCTCCGCCAAAAAGTCCCCCCTCGCCGGCATGCGGATTCAAGCCGGCGACGGCAATACGCGGAGTGTGACCCAGCAGAGCGCTCAGGGCTTCATGGGTGATGCGCAAGGTTTGGTAAACATTTTCCGCGGTCACCGCCTCAATGGCGGCTCGCAGCGACACATGGATGCTGACCAGCACCGTGCGCAGCTCGTCATTGGCCAGCATCATGCGCACCGGCAACTCGGGCACCGGTTTGCCCAAAAATGCGGCCGCCTGGGCCTGCAGCATTTCGGTATGGCCGGGGAAGCTGGAATGCGGCGGGCCGGCAGCGGCCAGCGCTTCCTTGTGCAAGGGCGCGGTAACCAACGCCGCGATTTCACCGCGCAGGGCAGCGTTTGCCGCCCACACGACACAACGCGCGGCCAGTTCCCCAGCCTGCGCACTGATACGCCCTACAGCAACCGGCGCATCTGATCGGCCTACCTGCAACACCGGAATACAACGCGGCGGCACCATCCATACGTCGGAGGGTGCACTCAGCACCGCGATGGGCATGCCGGCCTGGCCTTCCCCCACCACCCAACGCGCGGCGCGGCGCATGGTCTCCACGTCCCCTGCCACAAAACAGGCGCGCGTCAGTTCGGCCGCATCGCGAAACGCCTTGGCAATTATCTCGGGGCCGATGCCAGCGGGGTCGCCCAAGGTGATGGCTATCGGTTTTTCCATGCTGCATCACGCCGGGTTGTCGATGTCGATGAACTCGTGCACAAGCGAAAACTCACGGGCGATGTGCCCGGCAACGGCGGGCGCACCGTAACGCTCCGTAGCATGGTGACCACAAGCCAGGTAGGCGACTCCGCACTCGCGCGCATAATGTGCCTGCGGCTCGGAGATCTCACCGGTCAGGAACGCGTCGGCCCCGGCAGCGATGGCTGCCTCAAAATAGCCCTGGGCACCTCCGGTGCACCACGCCAGCCTGTTGAGGGGTCGGCTGGTTTTTTCAACAACGGTAACCGGGCGCTTCAAGACAGCCTCGACGTGCCCGGCAAGCGCGCCAGCATTCTCGAATCCACCACCATCTATCCGGCCACCCATAAAGCCCAGTTCCTGCTCACCAAAACGCGTGCTCGCCCGGAGCCCGAGTTGCAGCCCGAATTGCGCGTTGTTTCCCAGTTCGGGATGCGCATCGAGCGGGAGGTGATAGGCAAAGAGATTGACGTCATGCGCCAGCAGCAAGGCAAGGCGCTGCTTCATCCAACCGGTTACGCGGCCGTCCTGGCCACGCCAGAAAAGTCCATGGTGCACAAAAATCGCATCGGCGCCGGCACCGATGGCTGCTTCGATCAAGGCAAGGCTGGCGGTCACGCCCGAAACAATCTTGCGTATTTCGAGGCAGCCTTCCACCTGCAGACCGTTAGGGCCATAGTCACGAAACTTTTCCGGCCCAAGCAGGGCGTCAAGGACAAGGGCAAGTTGCAGGCGGTTGGTCATGGCAAGGGTTAAAGTTGCGGCAGCCCGCGCACTGACGCGAGTCTGTTTGACGGGCTGCTACGCTCCGATTGTCGGTGACTGCGGTGGAACAATCTCCAGGCTGCTATCGCAGCCCAACCCGGCAGCAATCCAGCGGCGGGCGAAACGCGCAAACACCCACGACAGCCATGGCGCCAACCACGCCATATATTTCGGCAAACTGTCATTGGCGACTGACAAAGGCTGGTCCAGCACCCCACACCGATAGAAAGCACGGCTGGAATCCCAGCGCAAGGCGTCGCAAGCTCCGCGCCGGCGCCTCGATATGACCATGCCCAAGGGACACGGCTCAACCAAACAGCAAACGCCGCAACCATTACACGTCGCGCCGACAGCGGGCTTCGGCGGCGAAAGCGGTTCGATGCTGATGGTCCGGTAGCTGCCTGGCATTGAGGTGCCCACTGTAGCGCTGTCGCGGCGCGCGGGTCATCGGCCGGTTGAGGCTGGCGTTGAAATGCCGGCTCCGGCAGCAACTGCCGCCTACAATTTGCCCCATGAAACGCCTTTGGCTGCTTTTCTCCCAGACCGCAACCGTGTTGCTTGCGGCCTATTTCGTCGTTGCGACACTTAAACCGGAGTGGCTGGGCAAAGGTGTTTCGGGGTTTGGCGCCATGGCCGTGATCGAAGCGCCTTCCGCGAATTCTGGCGCAATACCGGCGGGTAGCTTCCGGCTCGCCGCACAAAAAGCATCTTCGGCTGTAGTGAGCATCAACACCAGCAAGGCAGCGCGCAAGAGCCCACAAGGAGCGGACCCCTGGTTTCGCTTCTTTTTCGGCGAGCAGGGCAATGAAGCGCAGGCGGGCCTTGGCAGCGGGGTGATCGTAAGCCCGGATGGCTACATACTCACCAATAACCACGTGGTCGAGGGCGCGGACGAAATTGAGGTCATCCTGAACGATAGCCGCAGGGTGGTGGCCAAGATAATCGGAACCGACCCGGACACCGACCTGGCGGTGCTGAAGATCACACTCGAGAAATTGCCGGTCATCGTGCTGGGCAATTCGGATTCGCTGCAGGTGGGTGATCAGGTGCTGGCGATCGGCAATCCGTTCGGCGTGGGGCAAACGGTGACCAGCGGCATCGTCAGCGCATTGGGACGCAACCAACTTGGTATCAATACCTTCGAGAACTTCATCCAGACCGATGCCGCCATCAACCCGGGTAACTCCGGTGGCGCCTTGGTGGACATACGGGGCAACCTGCTCGGCATCAATACCGCTATTTATTCGCGCTCAGGCGGCAGCATGGGCATCGGGTTCGCCATCCCTGTTTCCACGGCCCGGTTGGTGATGGAAGGCCTGGTAAAGGACGGCCAGGTAACCCGGGGCTGGATAGGCGTTGAGCCCAATGACCTGTCGCCCGAACTGGCGGAGACCTTTGGCGTCAAGGCCAAGTCGGGTGTGATCATCACCGGCGTACTCCAGAACGGTCCCGCAGCACAAGCCGGCATACGGCCGGGAGATGTCATCACCAAAGTGGCGGGTAAGGACGTGGGCAACGTGTCCGAGCTCCTGTCCGGAGTCGCGGGCCTCAAGCCGGGCCTGGGCTCAAGATTCAGTCTTCAGCGCCAGAACGAGAAGCTGGAGCTCGAAGTGACTCCAGGGATTCGCCCCAAGCCCCGCAAGCCTGCACAGTAACTTTTGTGGCGGCTAGGTCTTCAGGACTTTGCCGATTCGGGGTCCTGCTCAGCAGGCGCCTGGGTGTTCTTGATGAATATCCTGGCCGCCCATATCCCGGCTTCATACAGGAGACACATCGGAATCGCCAGCGCCAGTTGTGACACGACATCGGGAGGCGTGAGCACTGCAGCAATGACAAATGAAAGGACAATGAAGTAACCCCGGAATGACTTGAGCTTGTCGATCGTGACGATGTTCATGCGCGCCAGCAGCACAACAACTATAGGCACCTGGAAAGCCACGCCGAAAGCGAGGTACAGGCCTAAAATAGCCTCCACGTACGAAGCGATGTCCGGTGTGGCGGCAACACTGGCCGGCGTGACCGACTGGATGAAGGCAAACATCTTGTCGAGCACAAAAAACTGCACGAAAGCAATGCCCAGATAGGCCAGCAGACTGCCAAAAAATATCAGCGGCAAGGCCAACCGCTTTTCGTGGCCATACAGTCCGGGTGCAACGAATGCCCAGGCTTGGTACATCAGCCAGGGCAGCGCCAGCAACACGCCCGCCATCATCAATACCTTGAGCGGCACGAAGAAGGGCGAAAAAACACCCACCGCGATAAGTTTGGCGCCTGGTGGCATGTGGGCCCGAATAGGCGCGGCAATCAGATCAATTAGGCCGCTGGGAGAAGGCCATATTGCCAGCAGGACCATACAAACGACCAGCCCGATCAGGCTGTAGATCAGCCTGTCGCGCAACTCCATCAGGTGTTGTACAAACGGCTGCTCCGTGCCGGCGAGTTCGTCTTCTTTGTTACTGGAGTCAGTCATCTTGTATTTGAGGCCACAAGCCGACCGGGGTCTTTTCCCCCGGCTGTCTTGCAACACGCGTTTCAGGAGCCGGACTTTTGCGGCCGGTATCTGGCAACCCGTGCCGCGCCGGACAGGGCACGGGTCCGCGTGCCGGTCCGCGCCTTGTACCAGTTGGGCGTGGCGCCCTGTTTCAGCCGCCAATTTTTCCCGGGATGCCGGTAAGCCGGGTAACTCACCAGTATGGCCGCAGGGTCGCCCTGCTGGGAGTTCTCGTTCATGCTTGTAGCGTCTGACCAGGACTTCTCAAAATCCGCGGCGTTGGCCTGTATCGTGTTCTCGACGTCCTTGGCGGCGCTGACAACCGTCTCCTTCATCTTCTTGAGCTCGTCGAGTTCCATCGACCGGCTAACTTCAGATTTGACATCATTCACGTAACGCTGGGCCTTGCCAAGCAAGGTCCCGACCGTCCGCGCCACGCGCGGCAACTTCTCCGGCCCGATCACGATCAGAGCCACTGCGCCTATCAGCGCCATCTTCGAAATGCCAAGATCAATCACGCTGTGTGCGCTTCAGAGTTCAGGACTTCTGTTTGGCTTCAACGTCAATGGTGGTTTTGTCAACGCTGCTGCCCCCGCCCGCAACCTGCGCGGCCGGCGCCGGAGACTTGTCATCCGGAACCGCGGAGCCGTCTTTCATGCCGTCCTTGAACCCCTTCACGGCGCCACCCAGATCGCCACCCATGTTCTTGAGCTTCTTGGTGCCAAATACCATCACGACGATCAGCAGCACGATCAGCCAATGCCAGATTGAAAACGATCCCATAAGTAACTCCTAAGCAATAGCCTGAATTTTAGTCGCCCGCGGGCACGCCGCAGTCCATGAGGCTTTCACGGCCTCTTCATCCGCGCAACCAGGGGCGCGGGCCGCCCATCACATGTATGTGCAGGTGGTGAACCTCCTGCCCACCTTCAGCGCCCGTGTTGCTGACGATCCGGAATCCACCTTCCGGATAAGGCTTGCAGCCCTCCTGCAACGCCAACCTGGGAGCAAGAGTCATCATGTGTCCCATCAGGCCAACGTGTTCCTGGCCGATCTGTGCCAGGGAGGGTATGTGGTCTTTGGGAATCAGCATGAAATGCACCGGAGCCCAGGGATGGATGTCATGAAACGCGAAAACAGAATCGTCCTCGTACACGTTGCGCGACGGTATCTGACCCCGCACGATTTTGCAGAACACGCAATTCGGATCATGCGCCACGACGTTCAGCCCCAGTTACCCGACAGGCCGACTGTTGTTCATTGCAACCATACCCTTGACGATACGGTACAGGAACCAGAGTGATATCAGCAGCCAGGCAAGCGCGCCAGGAAAATACAACAACAGAAAAAGGGGCGCAGTGAGCAGATACAACACGCCGGCAACTACCACCGTGCGGATCCGCCACGAGAAGTGGCTGGCCTGCCAGGTGCCCGTCGCCTCGTCCTTTTTGACCAGGTCGACCACAAGCGCAATGATGAGCAAGACGGCTCCCGGCTGCGCGCCTGGAACGACGGCTCCAATGGCGACGATCAGGTGCAGCACATAGCTAACCCAACCCACCGTCTTGAGTTGCTGCGCCTTCTCATTGTCCACTTCGACTACGTCAATCACATTGCCCATCGCATACCCTTTTTCAAACAGCACGACCCGCAGAAGCCTCACGCGCGATAGCTTTGCGCAGCGCCTTCTCTTCGATACCGCTGGTGCCTTCGCGGCGCTGCAGTTCAGCCAATACGTCGCTAGGTTCAAGACCGTAGTACGCCAACGCCACCAGGCAATGAAACCACAGATCGGCTACCTCGCCTAGCAGCTTGCCCCTGGGTTCACCAAGGTCAAGACCGCCACGTTGCGCATGGTCCAGGTCCTTGGACGCCATCACCACTTCCGTGGCTTCTTCACCAATTTTTTTCAGGAACGCGTCCGGTCCGCGATGCAGAAGGCGTGCCACATAACTTTTGTCGGGATCCCCGCCGTTATCCACCTTTCGGCTCTCGATAACAGCCGCCAGGCGTTGCAGCGCGTCTTGCGACAAGTGGGATGACGACATGGATGCCAGTTACTTGTAGATGCTTGCCGCGTCTTTCAAGACGGACTCGTTAATTTTCCATTCACCGCCATCGACTCCGCCATGAAATAGCTGGAAAAAACAACTGTGGCGCCCGGTATGGCAGGCGATACCGGGCTCGTGCCCCATTTGCGTAACTTTCAGCAACAGCACATCGTTGTCGCAATCCATACGTATCTCGTGCACAAGCTGCACGTGCCCCGACTGCTCGCCTTTAAACCACAACTTGTTCCTGGAACGGCTGAAATACACGGCCCGGCCCGATTCGACGGTCTTTTGCAGGGCCTCAGGGTTCATCCAGGCAAGCATCAAAACGTCGCCGCTGGATAACTCCTGGGCAATTACGGGGACCAGCCCAGAAGCGTCCCACTTGACTTCACCGAGCCACTTCAGACTGTTGCTCACAGTCGCACCGGTATTCCGCGCGCCGACATGCGCTGCTTGGCTTGTTGCACCGTGAACTCGCCATAGTGAAAAATGCTGGCCGCCAGCACGGCGTCGGCGCCGCCCAGCTGTATGCCGTCCGCCAGATGGTCAAGGCTGCCTACGCCGCCGGAAGCAATCACCGGTACGTCCACCGCGTCACTGACCGCGCGGGTCAGTTCAAGATCAAAGCCGGACTTGGTGCCATCCCGGTCCATGCTGGTAAGCAGAATCTCGCCCGCACCACGTGCCGCCATCGCCTTGGCCCAGGACAGGGCATCCAGGCCGGTATTCTTGCGCCCCCCGTGACTGTAGACGTCCCAGCCCGGGCCGGCAGGCAAGCCGTCAGCCGTCAAGCGCTGTTCATCCGCGCCGAAACGGCGCTTGGCATCGATCGCAACCACAATACATTGCGCGCCGTATCTGGAGGAGGCATCTGATATCACTTGCGGATTGGCGATGGCCGCCGAATTGAAGCTTGTCTTGTCGGCACCCGCGTTCAGCAAGCGCCGAACGTCTTCCACCGTACGCACGCCGCCACCCACCGTCAAGGGGATGAATACCTGGCTGGCGACCGCCTCGACGATGTGCAATATCAGGTCGCGCCCGTCGCTGGTGGCCGTGATGTCCAGAAAGGTAAGCTCATCTGCCCCTTGCTGGTTGTACCGCGCCGCAATTTCCACTGGATCACCGGCATCGCGCAGTTCCACGAAATTGACGCCTTTGACAACCCGTCCACCGGTGACGTCCAGGCAGGGAATAATGCGCTTGGCAAGCATGGAGGGCCACGACGGTGCTGCGGATGCGCGCTAGCCGTTCAACTCGTCGGCACGCGCCTGGGCCGCCGCGAAATCGAGTTGGCCGCTGTAGATGGCACGTCCGCAAATAACACCCTCTACGCCTTCGCTTTCTACGTCGCACAAGGCCTCGATGTCCGCCATTGAACCCAGGCCTCCGGAAGCAATTACGGGAATGGTCAAGGCCTGCGCCAATTTGACGGTAGCCTCGATATTGATGCCCGACAACATGCCGTCGCGGCCGATATCCGTGTAGATGATGGACTCGACGCCATAGTCTTCAAACTTCTTGCCCAAATCCACCACGTCGTGCCGGGTCAGTTTGCTCCATCCATCGGTGGCGATCTTCCCGTCCTTAGCATCCAGTCCCACGATGATGTGGCCGCCAAAAGCCGTACACGCGTCCTGCAGAAAGCCGGGGTTCTTCACTGCGGCCGTGCCGATGATCACGTAACGCAAGCCGGCGTCCAAGTAACGCTCAATCGTGTCAAGATCGCGGATACCGCCGCCCAATTGCACGTCCACTTCAACACCGACACTTTTCAGGATCTTGCGGATCGCCATCTCGTTTTTTGGATGTCCTGCAAACGCCCCATTGAGGTCGACCAGGTGCAGCCGCCGCGCGCCCTTGCTGACCCAGCTGCGCGCCACCAATGGGGGGTCCTCGCCAAAGGTCGTGGATTGGTCCATATCGCCTTGTTTCAGGCGGACACAATGACCATCTTTCAGATCAATCGCGGGGATAAGAAGCATGGTGCGCGAACAACGGAAACAGATCAGGGGTTCCAGCGAAGGAAGTTGCGGTAAAGCGCCAGGCCCTGGTCAGCACTTTTTTCAGGATGAAATTGGGTAGCGAAAATATTATCGCGCGCAATCGCCGCGGTAAAGCGGCCCCCGTAGTCTGCTTCGCCCACGCTGTGGCGCGCATCAGACGGTCGGGCATAGAAGCTGTGCACGAAATAGAAGTAACTGCCATCCGGCACGTCGCCCCAGACCACATGCGCCGCTCCGCCATGGTTATTGCGATAAACCTGGTTCCACCCCATTTGGGGAACCTTGTAACGGCTACCGTCGGGCTGTTTTCGCCCCGACAGTTCAAACCGGATCACCTCGCCACCGATCAGCCCCAGCCCCGCAGTGCCCAGGCCACCGTCATCTTTGTGACCCTCCTGGCTATGGTCAAGCAGCATTTGCATGCCAACACACACCCCGAACAGCGGCTTGCTGGCCGCCGCTTCCAGGACCGACTCCTGCAAACCCGACGCCTGCAGTTCCACCATGCAATCGCGTATGGCGCCCTGACCGGGCAAGACTACCCGCTCGGCGCCTCGCACCTGTTCCGGTTGGGACGTGATGACCACGTCCCAGGCACTGCCGGCCGCTGCGGCACGCACTGCCTGTGACACCGAACGCAGGTTGCCCATTCCGTAATCCACCACGGCAACGGTCTTGCTGGCCATAAGCCTGCTCAATTCCGGCGCACGGTACGGGCAGTCGGCGGACTGGAAACGCTTAAATCTGTGGTCACAGTGATCCCTTGGTGGAAGGAATAGTGCCTGCCGAGCGCGGATCCAGCTCCAGCGCGGCGCGCAAGGCACGTGCGAACGCCTTGAACACCGTTTCAGCCTGGTGATGGGCGTTTTCCCCACGCAGGTTGTCAATGTGCAGCGTCACAAATGCATGGTTTGCGAAGCCCTGGAAGAACTCGTGGGCCAGCTGGCTGTCAAACGTGCCAATCATGCCGCTCTTGAATGGTATGTTCATGACCAGGCCGGGACGGCCTGAGAAGTCGATCACCACGCGGCTCAAGGCCTCATCCAGCGGCACATAAGCGTGACCGTAGCGGCGGATGCCCTTTTTGTCTCCCACCGCCTTGTGCACTGCCTGCCCGAGCGTGATGCCCACATCCTCCACGGTGTGGTGGCCATCAATGTGTAAATCGCCTTGCGCGTGAATATCGAGATCCATCATGCCGTGGCGCGCGATCTGGTCCAGCATATGGTCAAAAAACCCGATGCCGGTATGCAGATTGACCACGCCACTTCCGTCCAGGTTGACACGCACGCTGATCTTGGTCTCGGCGGTATTGCGGGTAACCTCCGCGCAACGCGGGGCGGTTACCGCCGCTGGAAATGGGTTCATAAGAATTCTTTCAATGCGGCAAGCATGGCCTGGTTTTCCTGCGCTGTTCCAACCGTAAAGCGTAAGCAGTTGGCCAGCAGGGGGTGCGTGCCCGACACGTTCTTCACAAGCACGCCACGCGCCTTCATACCTTGAAAAACCGTACCGGCCATGTCGGCGCGTCCTGGTGCGTCGGGCGCAAGACGCACCAAAATCATGTTTGCGTCACTCCTGAATGCTTGTACACCTGCCATCTTGCCTAGCGCATCCAGGATCAAGCCTCTTTGCGCCACGATGTCCCGGGCCTGCGCGGCAAATTCATCGGAGTGCTCCAGGGCGAACAAGGCACACTCCGCGTTCAGCACACTGATGTTGTAGGGTGGGCGCACCTTGTCGATCTGGGCAATCAAAGGGGCACGCCCCACCATGTAGCCAATACGCACGCCGGCCAAACCAAACTTGCTCATGGTGCGCATCAGCAACACGTTATCGTACTGGGCGACGCGGCCCATGAAGCTCTTGCCCGCGAACGGCTGGTAGGCCTCGTCGATAACCACGAACCCGGGTGCAGCAGCTATGACCTTCCCGATAACCGCTTCGTCCCACAGGTTGGCGGTGGGGTTATTGGGATAAGCCAGGTAGATGATGGACGGCCGGTGGGCCGCGATGGCGTCCAGCATTGCAGGCGCATCCAGTTCAAAGTCCGGCCGAAGCGGCACGCCGACAAACTTCAAACCCTGCAGTTGGGCACTCAAACCGTACATGACAAACCCGGGCTCGGGGGCCAGCACACAGGCGCCGACGACATCGCAAGCCATGGCCAATAGCGAGATCAGTTCGTCCGAACCATTGCCCAGCATGATGTCGAAACCGGCCGGCACGCCGGCATGGGCCGCCAACGCCTGGCGCAAATCCTCGATGGAATTGCCAGGGTATCGGTTCAAGGCCAGCGCACCCAGCCGCTGCCCCAATTGAACTTGCAGGGCATCAGGCAGGCGATGCGGATTTTCCATCGCGTCCATCTTGAGGAGACCCGTGGATTGCTGGACGAGGTAGGCGTGCATGGCCACCACGTCCGGACGCACATGGCGCTCGATCAGGATCGGCAGAGGCGGGCGTTGGCTGGTCATTCGGCTTGGGGATTGGAAGCGGCGTAGGTATTCAATGGCGGGCCAGGTACCTGGCGGTGATTTGTTAGCAGGTATAGGCCGTGGCGAGCGCATTCAGGAGCACCAGCTGCACCGGCATATCGGCCTCATACAGGCTCGCGTTTCGCTTTAGCTCGGTATCGAAAAGCGGCTGCGCCATGGGAGGCTCAAGCCGCCGCCCATTCAGGCAAAACAGCGCCTTGGCGCCGGAACGCACGGACTGGGCATTGGCTTCCACGGCACCCTCCATTGCACCGACCAGGTAATACTGGGCGTAGATGCCACCATGTTTCTTGTCGGATTGCTCCAAGGCACGCATTTCCCGGATACTCATCGCGTTGGCCGCTGACGCCAGCGCCAGGGCGAACCACGCGGCCGCCATCAAGCGTTTGCGCCGGGCGCCACCCTGCACGGCAACGGGCTGGTCATGGGGCAAATCCCTGCTGTTCATTTGAGCCTCATTTCTGCCGCCCGTGCATGGGCCTGCAAACCTTCGCCGTAAGCCAATTCAGCGGCCACTTTGCCCAGTGTGCGGGCACCTGCCTGGCTGACCTCGATCAGGCTGCTGCGCTTCTGAAAATCATACACGCCCAAGGGGCTGGAAAAACGCGCCGTGGCACCGGTCGGCAACACATGGTTGGGACCCGCGCAATAGTCACCCAGGCTCTCACTGGTGTAGGCACCGAGAAATATGGCACCGGCGTGTTTAAGCAGGGGCTCCCACTGGTGCGGGTTGCTGCTGCTCACCTCCAGATGCTCGGGCGCGATCCGATTGCTGATGGCGCAGGCCTCTTGCATGCTGCGAGTGTGCACCAACGCCCCGCGGCCGTTGAGCGAGCTGGCGATGATGCCCCGCCGGGACATTGTGGGCAACAGGCGGTCTATTTCAAGCTGTACCCGGTCTATGTAATCCGCGTCGGGACACAACAGAATACTCTGGGCTAATTCGTCGTGTTCCGCCTGACTGAAAAGGTCCATGGCGACCCAATCCGGCGGCGTGCTGCCGTCGGCCAGCACCAGTATCTCGCTCGGGCCGGCGATCATGTCTATGCCTACGTTGCCGAAAACCCTGCGTTTGGCAGCCGCCACGTAAGCGTTGCCGGGCCCGGTGATCTTGTCCACCTTGGGAATGGTTTGTGTCCCATAGGCCAGCGCGGCAACTGCCTGGGCGCCACCAATGGTGAAGACACGTGTCACGCCGGCCACATAGGCCGCCGCCAGAACCAGCGGATTGCGTTCGCCGCCTGAATGCATGCCGGCACCACCAGGAGCCGCAGGTGTCGGCACCACCATGATGATCTCGCCGACGCCCGCCACCTGGGCCGGAATGGCGTTCATCAGCACCGAGGAAGGATAAGCCGCCTTACCTCCGGGCACATAGATCCCGACCCGATCCAGCGCGGTCACTTTTTGACCCAGCAAGGAGCCATCTTCATCGCGGTAGCTCCAGCTTTCGCCACAGGCCTTTTTCTGCGCTTCATGGAACACACGCACACGCCTGGCCGCAAACAGCAGCGCCTCGCGTTGCGCCGGGGCAATCGTGTCGAACGCGTTCTTCAGCTCGACTTGTGTCAGCTCAAGCGCGGCAACCGTTGCCGCGTACACGCCGTCGAAACGGCGGGTAAGGGCCAGCACAGCCTCGTCGCCGCGCAGTTGCACATCGGCCAGGATTTCCGCCACGCGCTGCTCGATGGCAGCGTCGGCAATACTCGACCAATGCAGCCGGGCCTTGAACTCGGCTTCGAAGTTGTCGTTGGCGGTAGACAAGCGCGCCGGGGTAGCTGTCAGGTTCATGGGAAAAAGCGCTCAGGCGTGTTGCTTGACCGCGGCGGCCAGCGCGTCAATGATGCCGCGGATTGGCGGCTGCCTGAGCTTGAGCGCCGCCTGGTTGACTACCAGCCTGGCGCTGATGTCCATGATGTGTTCCACTTCGACCAGATGGTTGGCCTTGAGCGTACTGCCGGTGGAAACCAGATCCACGATGGCGTCTGCCAGACCCGTCAACGGCGCCAGTTCCATGCTGCCGTAGAGCTTGATCAAATCCACATGCACCCCCTTGGCCGCGAAAAATTCGCGTGCGATGGCCACGTATTTGGTCGCCACCTTGAGGCGAGAACCCTGCTTAACGGCCGAGGCATAGTCAAAATCGGTACGCACCGCCACGCTGATGCGGCATTTTGCAATTTGCAGGTCGAGCGGCTGGTACAGGCCCTCGCTTCCATGTTCGATCAGCGTGTCTCGGCCCGTGATACCCAGATCGGCGCCACCGTACTGCACATAGGTCGGTACGTCGGTGGCACGCACGACCAGTACCCGAAGGTTGGACTGGTTGGTGGACAGAATCAGCTTTCTGGATTTTTCGGGGTCGTCCAGAACACGGATTCCAGCCGCCCGCAGGAGCGGCAGCGTCTCCTCAAAAATGCGGCCTTTGGACAGGGCAAGCGTAATCATCGCCCGCTTCAGGCTCGCAGGCGCGTGATGTCGGCGCCGAGCCCACGCAATTTCGACTCCATCTGGTCGTAACCCCGGTCGAGGTGGTAGACCCGGTCCACCACGGTGTCGCCCTCCGCCACCAGACCGGCGATTATCAGGCTGGCCGAAGCACGTAGATCGGTCGCCATGATGGTCGCACCGGAGAGTTTTTCCACGCCCTCAAGCACCGCGACCTTGCCGTCGATCTGAATCCGGGCGCCGAGGCGCACCAGTTCGTTGACGTGCATGAAGCGGTTCTCGAAGATGGTTTCAGTAACAGTGGCGCTTCCATGGGATATGCAGTTCAGTGCCATGAACTGTGCCTGCATGTCGGTCGGGAACCCCGGGTATTCGGTGGTCCGGAAGTTTTGCGCCCTGAGCCGTCCACCGGACTGGATGCGGATACCGCCGTCCACGGCAGTGACCGTGGCGCCTGCGGCGCGCAGCTTCTCGATGACCGCCTCCAGATGGTCGGCGCGCCCATTGGACAGCACAACGTCGCCGCCCGTCGCGGCTACGGCGCATAAAAAGGTGCCGGCCTCGATCCGATCCGCGACCACACGGTGGCGACAGGCATGCAGGGCATCAACACCCTCGACACGGATATGGCTGGTGCCATGGCCTTCTATCCTTGCGCCCATCGCGATCAACATCTCCGCCAGGTCCGAGATTTCGGGCTCCTGCGCCGCGTTTTCAAGAATGGTTTCACCCTGCGCCAGCGATGCCGCCATCAGGAAATTCTCGGTCCCAGTCACCGTCACCATGTCGGTTGCGATTCGCGCACCCCTGAGCCGGCTCAGGCCAGAGCGCAGTTTCGCAACCATGTACCCGTGTTCAACCACAATGTCGGCCCCCATGGCCGTCAACCCCTTGATGTGCTGGTCTACCGGACGGGACCCAATCGCGCAGCCTCCGGGCAGAGACACCGTGGCCTTGCCAAAACGTGCCAGCAGCGGGCCGAGCGCCAGCACCGAAGCACGCATGGTCTTGACCAGGTCGTAGGGCGCTTCGGTCGTATGGAGTTTGCCTGCATCAACCCGGACCACGCCTTCGCCATCACGCTCCACCGACACTCCCATATTGCGAATCAGCTTGAACATGGTCGCCACGTCCTGCAGGCGCGGAACGTTTTCCAGCGTGACCGGCTGTGCGGTCAGCAGGCAGGCGCACAACTCGGGCAGGGCGGCATTTTTCGCGCCAGAGATTGGCACCACGCCACTGAGCGGGCGACCACCGCGAATCAGCAATTTATCCATGCGTCTTCCATTCAGACGGAGTGAGCGTCTTCATTGACAAAGCGTGTATTTCGTCCGTATGCATTTTTGCTCCCAGCGTGGCGTACACCAGCTTGTGCCGCTGCACCGCCCGCTTGCCTTCAAACTCGGCGGAGACAATGGTGGCAGACCAATGGCGGCCATCGCCTTCCAGCGCGCAATGCTCGCAGGCAAGGCCTGACTCGATGATGGTTTTGAGTTGGTCGGCGGTCATGGGGTAACTATTACAAATACAAATGGACGCGGTCAGCTTCGAATCTTGTAACCGATACGCAGCAAATGCACCGCCAGTGCACCTGAGACCGCTGTTGCGACAAACACAACGCCAAGACTCAACCACGGCGAGACGTCGCTCAGGCCAAAGAAACCATAACGAAACCCGTCGATCATGTAAAAGAAGGGATTCAGGTGGCTCAGGCCTTGCCAGAACGGTGGAAGGGACTTGATCGAATAGAAGACACCGCTGAGAAAGGTCATGGGCATGATGATGAAGTTCTGGAATGCGGCCAGCTGGTCGAACTTCTCAGCCCACAAGCCGGCGATCAGACCCAGCGTGCCCATGAGTGCCGCGCCCAGCAGCGCAAACACAAGAATCCACAACGGCGCCACATAACTCGGGCTGGTAAATACCGCTGTGACTACCAGTACACCGGCGCCCACCACCAGCCCACGCACCACCGACGACGCAACATAGGCAAAAAACCAGTTCCAGTGCGATAGCGGCGTCAACAACAGAAACACCAGGTTTCCCATGATCTTGCTCTGTATCAGCGACGACGAGCTGTTTGCAAATGCGTTCTGCAAAACACTCATCATCACCAATCCAGGCACCAGAAACGCCGTGTAGCGAATCGTGTCATAGACCTTGACATGCTCTTCCAGCACATGGCCAAAAATTAGCAGGTACAAAATGGCGGTGAGTACAGGTGCTGCAACGGTTTGGAAACCAACCTTCCAGAAACGCAGCACTTCCTTGTAGAAAAGGGTTTGCCAGCCCGTCATGCCGCAACTCCAGCCACCGTGTCACGGTGCAGCGTCATCACGTCGATGAACACATCCTCCAGATCGGCCTTGCGAATTTCCACGTCTTCGGCGTGCAGACCCGCCTCGCGCACCGCGCTCAGGTAGTGCTCTATTTCCAGCGCATTGTGCGCCGGGAACTGAACGATGCGACCGGTGATGCGGGCCTTGTCTGCCAAAGCCCTGGGCAACGCGGCGTCGAGCTTGAAACGCAACACACTGCTGGACGCTGCCTTGAGCAGTTCACTGGTGCGGTCCAGCGCCACGACACGTCCGGATTTCAGCATCGCAATACGTCCGCACAGGGCCTCCGCCTCCTCAAGGTAATGGGTTGTCAGGAGAACCGTATGGCCCTCCTTGTTGAGCTTGGCAATGAAATGCCACAAGGTCTGGCGCAACTCAACGTCAACACCCGCGGTAGGCTCATCAAGCACGATCACCGGCGGCCTGTGCACCAGCGCCTGCGCCACCAGCATGCGCCGCTTCATGCCGCCCGAGAGTTGGCGCATATTGGAGCCGGCTTTGTCGGCGAGTCCGAGGCTGTCCAGGAGTTCATCAATCCAGGCATTGTTGTTTTTAATACCGAAGTAGCCTGATTGGATGCGCAACGCCTCGCGGACATTGAAGAAAGGATCGAATACCAGTTCTTGTGGTACCACGCCTAATTTGCGCCGGGCCTCGGCATAGTCAAGTTGAACGTCACTGCCAAGAACTACCACGCGGCCTCCGGTGGCGCGGGTGAGGCCGGCAAGAATGCTGATCATGGTGGTTTTTCCGGCGCCATTGGGACCAAGCAATCCAAAGAACTCGCCTTGCTCGATATCCAGGCTGACCTTGTCCAGCGCCAGAAGTGCGTTGTCCTTGGAGTTGCGGGAAGAAGGGTAGGCTTTGGAAACTGACTGAAAGGAGATGGCCGGCATAAGAAACGGCCATTTTAGTTCCGACATAACTTGAGTACAAATTAGTCTGCACTGAAACTTCGTTTTAGTTCCGACCAACTTGCGTACAGATTGGTATTCTCTGAAACTTCGTTTTAGCGGGTCAAGTCAACCCGCAGGCAACAGATCCGCAATTCCATAAAGGCTGGCGAGATCGGTCAGTCGCTGCGGCATGGCCCGAATCACCAGGCTTTTTCCTAGTGCCAGACTTTCACGGCGGAACTCCAGCAACACAGCCAGCGCGGCCGAATCGAATCGCCCCAGAGCGGCAGCGTCTATGACAACCGTCGCACCCTGCTCGGCACGCAATCCCTGCACCAGCATCTGCAAACAAGCGCTGGCCTGTGTTCGGGTGAGATCGGTTGGCAACACCAGCACCGTCAACTCTTTTTGGCGTTCGACTTGTTGCGGTCGCTCAAGGTACTGATCAGTCCATCCAGACCCTTGGAATTGATTTCCTGCGCAAACTGGCTGCGGTAGGTCTCGACCAGCCACACCCCCAGAACATTGAGGTTGTAGATTTGCCAGCCGCTGCCCTGTCCGGGCGTCTTTTCCAGACGGTAGTCCAACTGTATCGGATCGCCCCGCCCCCTGACTTCGGTGCGGACCACCACATCCTTGTCTTCCGGTGCCGCGCGCAAGGGTTTGACCGCGATGGTCTGGTCACTGATCTGGGCCAATGCGCCGGCATAGGTGCGCACCAGCAGGGTCTTGAACTCGTCCTGCAAGCGCTTTTGTTGCTCCGGCGTAGCTTGACGCCAGAGCGGCCCCACTGCGGAAGCCGTCATGCGCGGGAAGTCGACGTTGGGCATGATTCTCTGGTCGACCAGGGCCACGATACGCGTCACGTCGCCGGCCTGGATGGACTTGTCCCCCTTGATGCCGTCCAGCACTTCCGCCGAAAGGCGTTTGATCATGGCATCGGCTGCTTCGTCCGCTGCCCGCGCGGGCACTAAAGACAACAGCGCAACGCTGGCCAGAATCAGGGTAAACACGCGGCTTACAAAACGTCGTTGCATTACTTGGCTTTCAATTGGCCCAAACCGGGTCCTGTTTGTCATAACGCCTGAGTGCGGCCACAGGCCGACAAGTGCCACAGCGCCGCCTTGCTTACCCTGGCTATTTGGCGGCAGGCTTGGCATCAGCGCCTTCATCCGGCGGATTGCCGTCAAAAACCGAATTGGCGCGACGTTGAAGAAACGCATCGCGTGTAAAGCTGTATTTATCCAGCGCCACCTCGTCAAGCGCCGAAGTCACACTCAGCAAACCAGTTCGGGTGTCCAGCAGGTCCAGCACTTTAAGCGCATTGCGCGTAGGTATGTGGTCAATATTGGTAACGATATCGCCCTTGAAATCCACCGGCAATGCAAGCGTGTCCCGGAGCGTGGACGGCCCGAGAAGCGGCAATACCAGATAGGGGCCGGGCGCGATGCCCCAACGCCCCAGGGTTTGCCCAAAGTCTTCCCGCTGGCGTTCAATGCGCATCTCGCTGGCTATGTCCAAAATGCCGCCCAGCCCAAGCACGGTGTTGACACTAAAACGCATGAAATTCCTTGCCGCCGCTTCGCCTTTTGCTTGCAAGGCGCTATTGACGAACGACCACGCGTCATCCAGGTTACCAAAAAAATTGGTGACGCCAGCGCGGATCAACGCCGGAGTGACATCCCGATAGATAGTCGCGGCGGGTTTGAACAATGCGCGGTCAGCGGCGTCATTGAAGGTAAATACGCCACGGTTGAACGGCTCCAATGGATCGTGCGGATTGGCGTTGGGCCCGGTTGCGCAGCCGCATAACGAGGCGAGTATTACCCCCGTGAGCATTACCCATTGCGCTGTTTGAAAAGCCGCTATCGGGCGCGAAGCTATTTTCATTTTTTGTCCTTGCTACCCTGGGATGTACTTCCATCGGCAGCCTTGTTGTACAAGAACTGGCTGATCAGGTTCTCAAGCACGACTGCGGATTGGGTACTGGAAATGGTATCACCAGAGACCAGCGTCTTGCTGTCCGCACCCGCTTCCATGCCCAAATATTGCTCTCCGAGCAAACCGCTGGTCAGGATCTTCAGCGAGCTGTCCTTGGGGAATACGTAGCGGCTCTCCAGGGCCATCGTCACTCGCGCCTGAAACGATTTGTCATCAAAAGTGATGGATTCGACACGGCCTACCACCACCCCCGCGCTGCGTACGGCGGCCTTGGTCTTGAGGCCCCCCACATTGTCGAACTTGGCATCCACGCGGTAGGTCTTTTGGAAATTCAGGCTGAGCAGGTTCGCGGACTGCAAAGCCAGAAACAGGATCGCGGCGGCACCGATCACCACGAACAGACCAACCCAGATATCGTTCTTAGAGCGTTGCACCGCGTTCTCCTAATTCAGGTTCCGCGCCTTCACACGCTGAACATCATGGCGGTCAGGATGAAGTCCAGACCCAAGACAGACAGCGACGCCACCACTACGGTGCGCGTCGTCGCCCTTGAAACACCTTCCGGCGAAGCCTGCGCCTCGTAGCCCTGCAACAAGGCAATAAAGGTTACGGTAAAGCCGAAAACAACGCTTTTCAGCACGCCGTTGCCAAGGTCGCGCCAAACGTCGACACCCCCCTGGATCTGGCTCCAGAACGAGCCCGAGTCCACCCCGATCATGAGCACTCCCACCACCCAGCCGCCAATGATGCCCGACGCGCTGAAAACAGCAGCCAGCAGCGGCATCACGATGACGCCAGCCCAGAACCGGGGCGCGAGAATCCGTTGCACGGGGTCAACCGCCATCATTTCCATGACGCTGATCTGTTCGCCCGCTTTCATCAATCCGATCTCGGCCGTCAGCGATGTGCCCGCCCGCCCCGCGAACAACAAAGCGGTCACCACCGGGCCCAATTCGCGCACCAGGCTCAGCGTGACCAGCAAGCCCAGTGCTTCGGCTGAACCATAACGCTGCAAGGTGTAGTAGCCCTGTAATCCGAATACGAAACCGACGAACAGTCCGGACACAGCGATGATCACCAGCGAATAGTTGCCAAGAAAATGCACCTGGTCGCGCACCAGGCCGAAGCGCCTGAAACTTGCTCCTACCAGAATCAGCAGCCGTCCGAACAAACGCGCACCAACACCTAGGTCAGACAGCTTGGAGCGAACCGCAAGACCGATATCACTTGGGCGGTACCAGGTCATTTGCGGCCCCTGGCGCGTGCGGGAGGGTCAAGAGAGGCCAGTTCGGACCCGAAGTCCTGCTCTACGGTGGGGCCGGCGTAATGAAACTGCACCGGCCCATCAGGGCGCGCATGGACAAACTGTGACACCAGCGGATCGGTACTCTGGCGCACTGCTTCGGGCGTGCCCTGGGCCGCAACCTTTCCGTTCGCAAGAATGATCACGTAGTCGGCAATCGCAAAGGTCTGCTCCAGCTCATGCGACACAAACACGCTGGTAAGGCCCATGATGTCGTTAAGATCCCGGATCAATCGCGCCGAAGTCCCCAGGGAGATCGGGTCGAGCCCCGCAAATGGCTCGTCGTACATAACCAGTTCCGGATCCAGCGCAATGGCACGCGCAAGCGCAACACGGCGCGCCATGCCACCAGATACTTCAGAGGGCATCAGATGGCGGGCACCGCGCAAGCCCACGGCATTGAGTTTCATCAGAACGATGTCCCGGATCAATGCCTCCGGCAAACCACTATGCTCGCGCAAAGGGAAAGCTACGTTCTCAAAAACGCTGAGATCGGCGAACAGGGCGCCGAACTGGAACAACATGCCCATGCGTCTGCGCGCCGCATACAGGCTGGCCCGGTCCAGAGCACCCACGTCCTGGAAACCGTCCGCACCATAAAGGCGCACCTCACCTTTTTGGGCACGGTGCTGCCCACCAATAAGCCGCAAAATGGTGGTTTTCCCCCCACCGGATGCTCCCATCAACGCACTCACTTTGCCACGCGGGATGGTCAGCGAAATATCGTCGAGAATGACCCGCTCCCCGTACCCAAAGGTTAGATTGCGCAGCTCTACAAGCGGGGTCGGGACAGTTGGGGCCATGAAAAAAACAAAAGCCGGTCAGGTTCCGGCTTTTGCATGATACGGGATTCTTCCACACGAAACCGTAGGCGAACCAGCAACACGTGGGTCAGCATCTACCTCGGCAAGTCGCTGAATCCCATCAGGAACTCGTCGATGGCACGCGCCGCCTGCCGGCCTTCGCGAATCGCCCAGACCACCAGACTTTGCCCACGGCGTATGTCGCCACCGGCAAATACCTTGGGCACATTGGTCTGGTAACCACCCGCGAACTCGGTATGGGCGCGGGCATTTCCGCGCACGTCCTTCTCCACGCCAAAAGCATCCAGAACGGCTGCGACGGGCGACACAAAACCCATCGCCAGCAGAACAAGTTCCGCCTTCAGGGTTTGTTGCGAGCCCGGTACTTCGACCATTTTCCCGTCCTTCCATTCCACGCGTACCGTCTGCAGACCCGTCAACTTGCCGTTCTCACCGATGAACTCCTTGGTCGATATGGCGAACTCGCGCTCACAACCCTCCTCGTGGCTTGAACTGGTACGCAGCTTGATCGGCCAGTTGGGCCAGGTCAGGGGGCGGTTTTCCTCCACGGGCGGCTGCGGCATGACTTCGAACTGCGTAACACTTGCCGCGCCATGCCGATTGCTGGTTCCGACGCAGTCGCTGCCGGTATCTCCGCCGCCGATCACGATGACGTGTTTGCCGTCGGCACGCAACTGCTTGTCCACCTTGTCTCCGGCGTTGACCTTGTTTTGCAGCGGCAAAAACTCCATCGCGAAATACACACCCTCCAGGTCGCGACCCGGAACCGGCAGGTCGCGCGATTGCTCCGCACCACCGGCAAGCAACACGGCATCGAAATCCTTCTGAAGTTGTTGGGCAGTCACCGTATCCCGCGCCCAGTTGGTAACCTTCGACCCTTCGGGCAAGCTGCCAACCATGACGCCGGTGCGAAACTGCACGCCCTCGGCACGCATTTGTTCTACACGCCGGTCGATGTGGGACTTCTCCATCTTGAAATCCGGAATGCCATAACGCAGCAGGCCGCCGATGCGGTCGTTTTTCTCGAACACGGTCACGTCGTGACCAACACGCGCCAGTTGCTGGGCGGCGGCCAGGCCGGCAGGTCCGGAGCCGACCACCGCTACCGCCTTGCCAGTGCGGTGTTTGGCGACTTGGGGTTTCACCCAGTCTTGCGCCCATGCATGGTCAATGATGGCGTGTTCAATCGACTTGATACCCACCGCATCGTCGTTCACGTTCAAGGTACAGGCAGCTTCACACGGCGCAGGACAGATACGGCCGGTGAACTCCGGGAAATTATTGGTGCTGTGCAGTACCGTTATCGCGTTTTTCCAGTCGCCCTGGAACACCAGGTCATTGAAGTCCGGAATGATATTGTTGACCGGACAACCACTGTTGCAAAACGGTGTGCCGCAATCCATGCAGCGGGCACTCTGTATCTTGGCCTGCCCATCGTCCAGTGCAACCACGAACTCTTTGTAGTTTTTGATGCGCTCGGGCACTGGCCGATACCCCTCCTCCAGTCGCTCGTATTCCAAGAAGCCGGTAACTTTTCCCATGTTTCAGTCCTGTGTAATTCCGTTCCTGCCTGCCCACTATTTAGCCGGGACAGCTTCCTTTTTGGCGACCCGCCCACGACCTGCCGGAACCGGCGCACCTTCGGAGACCGATTTTGCCGACAACACGCCCGTGGCGGCCTTGCGGGCCGCCATTTCGCCGAGCGCCCGCTTGTACTCAATGGGAAATACTTTGACGAACCGAGTTCGCGCCACATCCCAGGTGTCGAGCAATTCGCGCGCGCGTTTGCTGCCGGTCCAGCGGTTGTGATCTTCGAGCAGTTTCTTCAGTTGCGCGTCGTCGGTCAGCCCACAGTGCCACAGACCGGGGTCCATCATGGCCTGCTGCTCGCTGCCCGCAAGCACGTTTTCCAGCGACACCATGGAGGTGTTGCAGCGCCTGGCAAACTGGCCATCTTCGTCATACACATAGGCGATCCCGCCGCTCATACCCGCGGCGAAATTGCGCCCTGTTTTGCCGAGCACCGCCACCGTGCCACCCGTCATGTATTCGCAGCCATGGTCGCCGGTGCCTTCCACCACCGCCGTGGCACCCGACAGGCGTACGGCAAAGCGCTCTCCTGCAACGCCGCTGAAGAAGGCTTCGCCCGTGGTAGCCCCGTACAGAGCGGTATTGCCAATAATGGTGTTTTGGGTGGAGACACCCCGAAAGTCAATGCTCGGGCGCACGACGACACGCCCGCCACTTAAACCCTTGCCGGTGTAGTCGTTGGCGTCGCCGATCAGATACAAGGTAATGCCGTTGGCCAGGAAAGCGCCAAACGACTGGCCGCCAGTACCTTCAAGCTGGATCCGGATGGTGTCGTCCGGCAAGCCCTCGGGGCGCACCTTGGTCAGCGCCCCGGACAGCATTGCACCCAGGGAACGGTTGACGTTGCGGACCACCTCGATGAACTTGACTTTCTCTCCCCGTTCGATAGCCGGCCGCGATTTTTCAATCAATACCTTGTCCAGCGAGCGATCCAGCCCGTGGTCCTGGTCCTGGACATGGAAGCGCGGCACCTCGGCCGGCACGATAGGTAGCGCAAAAAGGCGGCTGAAATCCAGGCCACTGGCCTTCCAGTGTTCAATGCTGGGCGCGGTGTCGAGCAGATCGGCACGGCCAATCATGTCGTCGAACTTCCGGATGCCCAACTGCGCCATGATCTGGCGCACCTCTTCGGCCACGAAGAAGAAATAGTTCACCACATGCTCCGGCCTGCCGGAAAACTTCTTGCGCAGCACCGGATCCTGCGTAGCAACACCCACCGGGCAGGTGTTGAGATGGCACTTGCGCATCATGATGCAACCCTCAACCACCAGCGGCGCCGTCGCAAACCCGAACTCGTCGGCCCCCAGCAAGGCACCAACGGCAACGTCACGGCCGGTTTTCATCTGGCCGTCGGCCTGCACCCGGATGCGTCCCCGCAATCGATTGAGTACCAGTGTCTGCTGGGTCTCGGCCAGCCCAATTTCCCAGGGGCTGCCGGCGTGTTTGATCGATGACCAGGGCGAGGCACCCGTGCCGCCATCGTGTCCGGCGATTACCACATGGTCACTCTTGCACTTGGCGACTCCGGCGGCAATGGTGCCTACGCCAATCTCGCTCACCAGTTTGACGCTGATACTGGCGTGCGGCGCCACATTTTTCAGATCGTGGATCAGTTGCGCCAGATCTTCAATCGAATAGATGTCATGGTGCGGCGGCGGCGAGATGAGCCCGACACCGGGCACCGAGAAACGCAGACGGCCGATATACGCCGACACCTTGCCACCGGGCAATTGACCGCCTTCGCCGGGCTTGGCGCCTTGCGCCATTTTGATCTGGATCTGGTCGGCGCTGTTGAGGTATTCCGCGGTAACGCCAAAGCGGCCAGACGCAACCTGTTTGATACGGGACCGCAACGAGTCCCCGGCATTAAGCGGGTAATCGACGACCACGGCGTCATGGCCCATGATGTCACCCATGGTCTGGCCCTGGGTGATAGGTATGCCCTTGAGTTCCTGCCGGTAACGCGCCGGGTCTTCGCCCCCCTCGCCGGTATTGCTCTTGCCGCCTATGCGGTTCATCGCCACCGCCAGGGTCGCGTGGGCCTCGGTCGAGATGGAGCCCAGCGACATGGCTCCCGTTGCAAAACGCTTCACGATTTCAGTGGCGGGCTCGACTTCATCCACCGAAATCGCTTTGGCTGGGTCGATCCTGAACTCGAACAGGCCGCGCAGAGTCATGTGCCGGCGCGACTGGTCGTTGATTAGTTGCGCGTATTCCTTGTACGTACTCCAGCTATTGGCGCGGGTGCTGTGCTGCAGCTTGGCAATCGCGTCGGGCGTCCACATATGCTCCTCCCCACGCACGCGCCACGCGTATTCGCCGCCCGCATCCAGCATGGTTGCGAGCACCGGGTCGTCGCTGAAGGCCGCCTTGTGCATGCGAATCGCCTCTTGCGCGATCTCGAACACGCCAATACCTTCGACACGGCTCGGTGTGCCGGTGAAATACTTGCCTATGGTCTCGTTGCTTAGGCCGATCGCCTCGAACAACTGCGCTCCGCAATAACTCATATAGGTCGACACACCCATCTTGGACATGACCTTGGAGAGCCCTTTGCCGACCGCCTTGATGTAGTTGGAGATCGCCTTGTCCGCACCCAGATCGCCCGACAGATGCTGGTGTATGCTGGCCAGCGTCTCCAGCGCCAGGTAAGGATGCACGGCCTCGGCACCATAACCCGCCAGGGCGGCAAAGTGGTGTACTTCGCGCGCGCTGCCGGTCTCAACCACCAGGCCCGCCGTGGTGCGCAGGCCCTGGCGCACCAGGTGCTGGTGCACCGCGCTCAAAGCCAGCAGCGCCGGGATCGCGAACTGGGTGGCACTGACGGCCTTGTCACTGAGGATCAGTATGTTCTTGCCGCCGCGGATCGCATCAACCGCCTCGGCGCACAGCGACGCAAGTTTGGCCTCGACGCCTTCATGCCCCCAAGCCAGCGGATAGGTGATGTCCAGCGTGCAACTGCGAAACTTGCCGTGCGTATGACGCTCGATGTCGTGCAGCTTGGCAACGTCGGCAAAACCGAGAATCGGTTGCGCCACCTCCAGCCGCATGGGCGGGTTCACCTGGTTGATATCCAGCAGATTGGGCTTGGGGCCGACAAACGATACCAGCGACATCACGATCGCTTCACGGATCGGGTCGATGGGCGGGTTGGTGACCTGCGCGAACAACTGCTTGAAGTAGCTGTACAGCGGTTTGTTCTTGTCCGACAGGACGGCCAGCGGGCTGTCGTTACCCATCGAGCCGATACCTTCCTCGCCGGCCTGAGCCATCGGGCTCATGAGAAACTTGATGTCCTCCTGGGTATAACCAAAGGCCTGTTGGCGATCCAGCAGGGACGCGCCATCCATTGCCGCGGGCGCAGGCAGCGCAGCGCCGCTTTTTGCAAACTGCTTTTCAGGCGCTTTCACGTCGTCAAGTTTGATGCGCAGGTTCTCAATCCACTGTTTGTACGGCTTGCCGTTGGCGAGACTGGACTTGAGCTCCTCGTCGTCGATCATGCGGCCCTGCTCCAGGTCGATAAGGAACATCTTGCCTGGCTGCAAGCGCCACTTACGAACAATCTTGTTTTCCGGGACCGGCAGCACGCCGGACTCCGACGCCATGATCACGAGGTCATCGTCGGTAATGCAGTAGCGGGAAGGACGCAGGCCGTTGCGGTCCAGCGTTGCGCCAATCTGACGGCCGTCGGTGAAGACTATGGATGCCGGACCGTCCCATGGCTCCAGCATGGCGGCGTGGTACTCGTAAAAGGCCTTGCGGCGCTCGTCCATCGTGGTGTGTTGCTCCCAGGGCTCGGGGATCATCATCATCACGGCCTGGCCAATCGGATAACCGGCCATGGTCAGCAACTCCAGACAGTTGTCGAAGGTGGCGGTATCTGACTGGCCAGCAAAACTGATGGGATACAGCTTTTGCAGATCGGCACCGAGCACGGGTGACGACATTACGCCTTCCCGCGCCTTCATCCAGTTGTAGTTGCCCTTGACCGTGTTGATTTCCCCGTTGTGCGCCACGTAGCGGTAGGGATGCGCCAGCGGCCATTCCGGGAACGTGTTGGTGGAAAAACGCTGGTGCACCAGACCCAGCGCCGACACACAACGTTCGTCGTGCAGGTCCGAGAAGTAGGTGCCCACCTGATCCGCCAGCAACAGGCCCTTGTAGACCACGGTGCGGCTGGACATGCTGGGAACGTAATACTCCTTGCTGTGTTTGAGACGCAGGTTTTGGATCGCCGCGCTGGCGGTCTTGCGAATCACGTACAGCTTGCGCTCCAGTGCATCCTGCACGATCACGTCGTCGCCGCGGCCTATGAACACCTGCCGCATCACGGGTTCCTTGGTGCGCACGGCGGGTGACATGGGCATGACGCGGTTGACCGGTACATCGCGCCAACCCAGCAGCACCTGGCCCTCGGCCTTGATGGCACGCTCCATCTCCTGCTCGCACGCCAGCCGCGAGGCATGTTCCTTGGGCAGGAAAATCATGCCCACACCGTATTCTCCGGGTGCGGGCAGGGTGACACCCTGGACAGCCATTTCCTGCCTGTACAACGCGTCCGGCAGCTGGATCAGGATGCCCGCGCCGTCACCCATCAACTTGTCGGCACCAACCGCACCGCGGTGGTCAAGGTTTTCCAGAATCTTCAGCGCGTTCTTGACAATTTCATGCGATTTGACGCCCCGGATATTTGCGACGAAGCCGACGCCGCAGGCGTCGTGTTCACCCGCCAGGGAGTACAAGCCGTTCTTTTCAAGGTGCTCAATCTCAGCCGACGTCGTCATGGTGCTTCCTCAATAATTGGCGGCGAAGTGGTCAATCCAGGCGCCACTGCGCCCAGCCGCAACAAATTTCGCCGATGTGTTGTGTGAAAATTATTTTAGTGCGCTGCAACAATGATGCCAATATCTTAAATTAGGGTCGGATCTAAATTAATTCGCAAACCCCATCACCGTCTATTTAAATGGGGACACATTGTGTTGCCCATCATTGGAAACGGCTACACAACATGGTTACATTAGCTCACTGCCCCCTGTTCCGTACCGGTCGCCCCGGCAAGGACTTGGACAGTCGGCGCACGGTTGTTTTTTGTAATCCGGCGACAAAATCGGGATCGCCGAGTGCCCATCCGCTCAAGACTGATTGCGTGAGCGCAATCTGTTGCTCAGGCGTAATCCCCGCTTGCACCATTTTGCGATAACTGGACTCTCGGGCAAACGGCGTGTTGCCCAGCTCCCACAGAAGCGCATGGGGTGTAAGCAGCCTGTCAGTACGCATGCCGGCGTAGTGCCCGTAGCTGGACCACGGATAGTCCTGGACCTGCGTTACCAGGCCGGCACGCACCGGATTGAGGTCGAAATAAACCATACAAGCCAGCAGATAGCGGTCCATCTGTATCAACGCCGACTTGTAACGTCCGTCCCACAGCGTACCGGATCGGCCTTGTGTGTCGTTGAAGTGCCGTACATACCGGCGCCCGACCGCCTGCATCATGAGTGACAGGGAATTGGCCGACCGGGGCGTCGCGAGCAAATGGAAATGGTTGCCCATCAGCACATACGCGTGGACCGCTACGCCAAATCTGCTTGCACTCTCCATCAACAGATCGAGCAGCACCTGGCGGTCGGCAGTAGATACAAAAATCGCCTGGCCGTTATTGCCACGCTGCATGACGTGGTACGGGTATCCTGGAATCGTGAGACGTGCGAGGCGGGCCATGGGCACAAGTGGTGGGTTGCAGACCATCATAATTTGAATCTGACCCCCATAAACCGCAAAAAGTTTAGCTTTAAGCGTCTGATCCGCACATTCAAGAGGCGCGGCTAAATATGATGCCGCACCACATCGGGGCCTGCCAAGCGCTACCGAACTGCAAGTTGCAGGTTAAAGCGCGTCTGCAGGAGCTCCTGCAAACCGAATTCGTCAAGGATAGCCCGCAGGCGCAGCGCGGCACTTTGCTTGTTTTGCCCGGTGTAGCGTGCAATGATGAGTTCATTCTTCATGCTGTGCTCCCAACCAACCAGTTCGGTCACGCTTACCTGGTAGCCGGACGCTTCCAGGTACAGGCAACGCAATACGTTGCTCAGCTGGCTGCCCATTTCTCGCGTGTGCAAGGGATGGCGCCATAACTCAGCCAGCGGCGTGCGGCCCAGGCTTAAGGCCTTGCCGGCGTTGAGTACTCTGGCCACTTCAGCCTGGCAACACGGCACCAACACCATGAATCGGGCGCGCTTCTGGAGCCCGAATGCAATTGCATCGTCTGTCGCAGTGTCGCAGGCATGTAATGCGGTGACCAGGTCCACACTTTCGGGCAACTGGTCAGAAATGGCGGATTCGGCCACACTGAGGTTCAGAAATGACATTCGCTCGAAACCGAGCCTTAGTGCCAGTTCACGCGACTTCTGCACCAGTTCATGGCGCGTTTCTATGCCGTATACCCGGCCATTGGAACGCGTATGGAAAAACAGGTCGTAGAGAATAAAGCCCAGATACGACTTGCCCGCTCCGTGGTCCGCTACCGTTATCCCATCGGCCTCGGGTGTTGACCCTACTGCAACGCTGGCGCCTTCAACCAACTCCATCAGGAGTTTTTCGATGAAATGGAACAGGTGGTAGACCTGCTTGAGCTTACGACGCGAATCCTGGTTGAGTTTGCCGTCGCGCGTCAAGATGTGCAGCTCCTTGAGCAGCTCGACGGATTGTCCAGGCTTGAGTTCGATTAACGGGCTTGGGGCTGGCGGCGTCGGCTGCGCGCCGACGCGTTCATGCTGCATCCTTGCTGGCTTGGTCTTCATGGGTCCATCTTCCGATCCGGTGCACCACCTTGGCCAGATGCCCCAGCCACCGGCACGGTGCTCTGCAAGCCCAGCGCCAACCAGCCGGCGATACCAAGTTGTTCCATGGTCCGCATATTGCGCTCAAAAATGGACTCGGCCTGCGGGAACGCCGCTACCGCACGGTCCACGCTGGCCTCGCGCAGCAAATGCAGTGTCGGGTACGGGGCGCGGTTGGTGAAGTTGGTGATGTCGTCGGGGGACGTATTGGCAAACCGGAAGTCCGGGTGGAAGCTTGCGATCTGGACCTCGCCGTCCAGTTGAAGGTCAACCAGCTTCTGATCGGCCATGGTCAGAAAATCGTTGAAATCCAGAAAATCCGCCAAACAGTAGGGGGCCATCAGCAGGGTGGTGTCGCGCACCCCGGGATCCGACGCCATCAAGTCCCGCAATTCCCGCCCCAGTTCCAGCAGCAGCGCATCTGGTGTAGCTGCCTGGCTGACGGCGTAATGAATCTGCTGCCTGGTGTGTACCGCCTTGGCGAAAGGGCATAGATTCAGACCAATTACGGCGCGCTCCAGCCACAGGCGCATGTCACCTTTCACGATCATCGCAAATTGTTTCCGCCCCACCATAATCAACGCGCGACCTGCTTGGCTATTTGCCGTGCCAGGGCCAGACCGCAAAGGGAACACGTGCAGGTAACCACCCAGGTCCAGCGCCAGTCGCCTGCGAAGCTGGCCACCCAGGCAACCACCGGTGGGCCAAAAAACTGTCCTGTAGCGGACCATTGCTGCATCCAGCCGACTGTTGTGGAAACACTGGCTTCGTCGGGAGCAAGCACCACCGCGAGCGAAAACAGCGTGCCGGGAACCAACCCGCCCATCAGAGAGAACATCACCACCCCGGCGTAGCGCAGTCCGGACAACGATGCTACTGCGTCCGTACCTGGGACGGCGGCAAAGGCAAGTAGAGCACCCGCCCCCATCGCACAGAAACCTGTATACAACAGGAAATGCGCCGGTACGCCGCGCTGGAGCATTCGCCCCGAAACAATATTGCCCACCGTATTGACCAGCGCCGCCAAGGCCAACAATGGCGCTGTCGCCACTCCGAACGACCCGCTGGCCGCGACCATGGACGGCAGGAACCCGATCACTGCCAGCCACTGCCCGGAGTACACCGCAAAACTCAATGCGGCCAGACATGGCCCGCGCGACAACACAGTCCTTCGAACGCGGGCTGCCCAGGAATCCGAAACCCCTGAGCTGGCGTTCGGCCGCAGCGCGTCAACACCCACACGCCGGGAGACCGCCCGGTCGGCTGGTACCCAGAGGACGAGGCACAGCGCCATTACAAACGACAGGCCGGCCAGCACCCACCACCAGCCTCGCCACCCCAGCGCATCCAGCAAAAGCGGACCGACCAACAAAGCAGCGGCCGTCCCCAACGGCATATAGGCGCCCCAGTATCCCAAGGTAAGCTTGGCGCGTGCGGGCTCCACCAGGCGCCTTATCAACCCCGGCGCAGGCAGGACTACCAGCAGAAAACCAAGACCCTCAAGGGC
>JANLPN010000130.1:0-9543 GCA_031367285.1 Betaproteobacteria bacterium
TACTTCGACGTCAACATCCGCGGCGAATAGGGGTCGGCCAGACTACCCGACGAGCCTGCCCTCCGCGCCAGTTTCCACGGCCCGTCCACCACCTATGTTGTACGGTTATCTGCCTGCCATTCTGGAGGGCCTGGTACTCACGCTCAAGGTATCGGCCCTGTCGCTGGCCATTGCCTGTGTGTTTGGCCTGGTCGGCGCCAGCGCCAAGTTGTCCGGTTCGCGCGCGGCACGCTGGGCGGCCGAGGCCTACACCACGCTTATCCGCGGCATGCCCGAGTTGGTACTGATGCTGCTGATCTTCTACGGTGGGCAGATCGGCATCAACAAACTGGCGGAATCGCAGGGCTGGGAATATATCGACATCCCGCCCTTTCTGGCCGGCGTGCTCACCATAGGCTTCATTTTTGGCGCCTACCTGACCGAGACATTCCGGGGCGCGATTCTGGCGGTGCCCAAAGGCCAGGCCGAAGCCGGTCTTGCCTTTGCGATGTCGCCCGCGCTGGTGATGCGCCGTATCGTGTTGCCGCAAATGGTGCGGCACGCCATTCCCGGCTTTGCCAACAACTGGCTCATCATGATCAAGGCCTCGGCGCTGGTTTCCATCATCGGGCTGGACGACATGGTGCACCGCGCCGGCCTGGCGGCGGCCACCACACGTGCTCCGTTCACGTTTTACATGGCCGTGGCCCTGATTTACCTCAGCCTGACCAGCGTATCGATTTTTGTGCTGTCGCGCGTCGAAGCCCGCTACAGCCTCGGTGTGCGCAAAGTGCAGTTCTAGGGCCAACCTGAATGGACTGGCAAATCATCATCGACAGCCTGCCGCTGTACGTGGGCGGCATCCGTACCACGCTGGTGCTGCTGTGTATCAGCCTGGCCAGTTCGTTCCTGCTGTCGGTGCCGCTGGCGGTGGCGCGCGTGGCACCGCAGCAGTGGATAAACAAGCCGGTCTGGCTGTTTACCTACGTATTGCGCGGCACGCCGCTGCTGGTGCAGCTATTCATCATCTACCACGGGCTGGCGCAATTCGAGGCGGTGCGGACCAGCATGGCCTGGGTGCTGCTGAAAAATGCATGGTTCTGTGCCTGGCTGGCATTTACGCTCAATTCCACGGCCTACACGACCGAGATTTTTGCCGGCGCACTGCGGGCCACGGCGATTGGCGAGATTGAAGCCGCGCGCAGCTACGGGCTGGGCCGCTTCAAGCTGTACAGCCGTATCCTGCTGCCTGGAGCGCTGCGCCGCGCGCTGCCCCAGTACAGCAACGAGGTGGTGGGCCTGATGCATGCAACCGCCATTGCCAGCACCGTCACGCTGGTAGACATTACCCGCGTCGCGCGCGACGTTAACGCCACCCACCTGCTGGTCACCGAGTCCTTTGGCGTGGCAGCAGTGATTTATTTCGTTTTGACTTTCACGCTGGTCGGCATCTTCAAGCTGCTGGAACACCGCTACCTGCGCCACCTGCGCCCGCAAACGGCGGTGGTGGCGATTTCCTGACCCCCTTGCGTAGCGCGGATCCCCTGGCCCCCATCAAATATGCAGATTGAAACCATCCCTGTCCAAAGCAGCGCGCCCGGCACCCGCCACGAGTTGCAGGTGCTGCGTTTTGGTACGCCCGGCGCGTCCCCCAAAGCCTATCTGCAAGGCGCCCTGCATGCCGATGAAGTGCCCGCCATTCTGGTGCTGCAGCAGTTGCGCCACCAGCTTACGGAACTTGAGGCGGCGGGGCAGATGCTGGGTGAGGTCGTGCTGGTTCCGTTTGCCAATCCGCTCGGTTTGTCGCAGCACCTGATGGGGCAACACCATGGCCGCTTCGATTTGCGCGACGGCGGTAACTTCAACCGCGGCTTCCCGGATTTGTCCCAGGCTGTGATCGAAGCGGTCAGCGGCAGGCTCAACGACGAGCCTCAACACAACACGCGGCTGGTCCGCGCGGCCCTGCGTGACGGCACACGCCGGCTACAAGCCAGCACACCGGCTGAGGACCTCAAGAACCAGCTGCTGCGGTTGGCCGTGGACGCCGACCTGGTGCTGGATCTGCATTGCGACACCGAGGCCGTGGTGCATGTGTATGCGTTGACGCCCCAGGAGTCCATAGCCGGGCAACTCGGCGCCGCACTGCAGGCGCACGCGGTACTGCTAGCCACCGAGTCCGGAGGCTCCCCGTTTGACGAAGCCTGTACCCGCCCCTGGTATTTGCTGCAACAGCAGCTGCCCCAGTTTCCGTTGGCGCTGGCGTGTTTCGCCGCCACGGTAGAACTGCGCGGCGCAACCGACACCCACCATGACCTGGCAAGGCGCGATGCCGATGGCCTGGTGCAGTTCCTGCGTCTGCGCGGTGTGTTGAAACCGGGGGGCGTTGCACTGCCGACAGCGCTCTGTGCTCCCACTCCGCTGTCCGGCTCCGAGCCGGTCACGGCGCCGCATGCCGGGGTGGTGGTGTTCCGGCGCGAACCCGGTGAACAGGTTGCCGCGGGAGACGCCATTGCCGACCTGGTGGACGCTCTCACGGGCGCCACGACCCCGGTGCGTTGTGCATCCGGCGGAGTGTTGTACGCGCGTTGCGGTTCGCGCTGGGCCCACCCCGGCAAACGGCTGGCCAAGATTGCCGGTACCGCGCTGGCGCGTAGCGGCCCGCTGCTTAGCGCCTGAACAGCGCGCCCACTGCATAACACACCGCAACGCACCATGAACCCAGCCATTTACCTGCAGGCCGACAACATCCGCAAACGCTTCGGCAGCAACGAGGTGCTCAAGGGCGTAAGCGTGTCGGCGGGCGCCGGTGACGTGATCGCCATGATAGGTTCCAGCGGCTCCGGCAAAAGCACGTTCTTGCGCTGCCTCAACCTGCTGGAGCAACCCAACGCCGGGCGCATCGTGCTGGACGGGGAGGAGCTGGAACTGGTGCCGGACCGCAACGGCGCGCTGAAGGTAAAACACCCGGCGCAACTGCAGCGCCTGCGCAGCCAGGTGTCCATGGTGTTCCAGCACTTCAACCTGTGGGCCCACATGACGGCGCTCGAGAACGTCATGGAGGCACCGGTCCATGCCTTGCGCCTGAGCAGGGCGCAAGCACTGGAGCGGGCCACCCGGTATCTGCAGCGGGTGGGGGTCTACCACCGCAGGGATGCCTATCCGGCACACCTGTCGGGCGGTGAGCAACAACGCGTGGCGATTGCCCGTGCGCTGGCCATGGAGCCCAAGGTCATGCTGTTCGACGAGCCCACCTCGGCACTCGACCCGGAGCTGGTCGGCGAGGTGCTGCGGGTAATGCGTTCGGTGGCCGAAGACGGCCGCACGATGGTGGTGGTAACGCACGAGATGGGTTTTGCGCGCGAGGTGAGCAGCCATGTGGTGTTTCTGCACCAGGGCCAGATCGAGGAGCAGGGCGACCCGAAGGAAGTGTTGCAGCACCCGAGCAGCGAACGGCTGCAGGCCTTTTTGTCCAACAGCCTCAAATAGCGGCAACCCGGCGCCGCTAAACTTGCCGGATGCAACTCGCGGCAGGCCAACTCCAGAACCATTTGCAACGCGGCCTGGCCAGCCTGTACACCCTGCACGGCGACGAGCCGCTGTTGATTCAGGAGGCGGCCGATGCGATTCGGGCCGCAGCCCGCGCGACCGGCTTTTCCGAACGCACGTCGCACACGGTCGCCGGCGCCCACTTTGACTGGAGCGAGGTGTTGGCGGCCGGTGGGTCACTCAGCCTTTTTGCCGACAAACAAATCGTCGAGATCCGCATTCCGTCCGGCAAGCCGGGCAAGGACGGCAGCGCCGCACTTCAGCAACTGGTTGAGCAGGCGCAACGCAACGACACCACCCTGACCATCGTCATGTTGCCGCGCCTGGACAAGGCCACCAAAACCGGCGCCTGGTTCGGTGCACTCGAAAACGGCGGTGTATCGATTGCGGTGGAGCCGGTCGAGCGCGCCGCATTGCCGCAATGGCTGGCGCAGCGCCTGTCTCTGCAGGGGCAAAGGGTTAAAGGCGGCGTGGAAGGGCAACGCACACTGCAATTTTTTGCCGACCGGGTCGAAGGCAATTTGCTGGCGGCACACCAGGAAATCCAGAAACTGGCGCTGCTGTTCCCGGCTGGCGAACTGGGTTTCGAAGCGGTGGAAAGCGCCGTACTCAATGTGGCGCGTTACGACGTGTTCAAACTGTCGGAGGCCGTGTTGGCCGGGCAGACCGCACGGGTGCAGCGCATGCTGGACGGGCTGCAGGCCGAAGGCGAGGCCGAGGTGCTGGTGCACTACACGCTGAGCGAAGACATCCGTGCACTCCATCGTGTCAAGGATGCAATGGGCCAGGGCCGGCCATTGCCCATGGCGTTGCGCGAGCAGCGTATCTGGGGCAACAAGGAGCGCTTGTTCGAACGCGTGTTGCCAAGGCTCAGTGCCGAAAATGCGTCGGGTTTGCTGCTGGCTGCGCACCAGGTGGACGGCATCGTCAAAGGGCTCAAGGTACCCGGCTGGCCCACCAACGGCTGGCAGGCTTTACACCGGCTGGCGATGATGTTGTGCGGGTACTGCGCGGTACCGGCAGCCCCCACTCGCCCACGTTGAGTGGCGGGCCGCGCCCGGTTTTCCCGCGTGAGAAAATGCTGCCATGAACGCAAGCAATATTGCTGAATACAGCCAGACACTGGGAATACAGGCCCGCGCGGCCTCCAGCCTGATGGCCCGTGCCACGGCGGCAACACGCAGCCAGGCGCTGCGCACTCTCGCACAATTGCTGCGCGCCAATGTGCAGGCCCTGCAAACCGACAACCAGCAGGACATCACACGGGCCGTTGCGGCGGGTCTGGCGGCGCCGATGGTGGACCGCCTCAAGCTCACACCCAAGGTCATCGAGACGGTAGCCCAGGGCTGCGACCAGCTCGCCGCCATGCCCGACGTGATCGGCGAAATCATCGGCATGAAACAGCAACCCAGCGGCATCCGGGTCGGCCAGATGCGGGTGCCGATTGGTGTATTCGCCATGGTGTTCGAGAGCCGCCCCAACGTCACCATTGAAGCCGCCAGCCTGTCCATAAAAAGCGGCAACGCCTGTATCCTGCGCGGCGGCTCGGAAGCGATTGACTCTAACAAGGCGCTGGCCAAACTGGTGCAGCAGGCGCTGCTGGAAAGCGGCCTGCCGGCAGACGGCGTACAACTGGTGCAAACCACCGACCGCGCGGTGGTGGGCCATCTCATCACCATGCCCCAGTACGTGGACATGGCGATTCCGCGCGGCGGCAAGGGCTTGATCGAACGCATCAGCAAGGACGCCAAGGTACCCGTGCTAAAACACCTGGATGGCAACTGCCACGTGTACGTGGACGACCCGTGCGACATCGCCATGGCGGTCACCGTGGCCGACAACGCCAAGACGCAAAAATACAGCCCCTGCAATGCCAGTGAAAGCCTGCTGGTCGCGCGCGGCGTGGCGCAGCAGTTTCTTCCCAGGATAGGCGCCATCTACGCCGCCAAAGGGGTGGAGATGCGTTGCGACGGTGAAGCCAAAGCCATGATTAGACAAGCCCTTCCAGCCGGGCCGATGGGCGCGCTGCTGAAAGACGCCACCGAGCAGGACTGGTACGAGGAATACCTGGCGCCCACCATCAGCATCAAGCTGGTGGCCGGCATCAACGAGGCCATAACGCATATCAACCAGTACGGCAGCCACCACACCGACGCCATCATCACGCGCGACCACAACCATGCGCAAGCGTTCCTGCGCGAGGTGGACTCGGCCAGTGTGATGGTGAACGCCAGCACCTGTTTTGCCGACGGTTTCGAGTTTGGCCTGGGCGCCGAAATCGGTATCAGCACCGACAAGTTCCACGCCCGCGGCCCGGTCGGTATCGAAGGCCTCACGTCCCTTAAATACGTGGTGCTGGGCAACGGCGAAATCCGTAGCTGACCAGGCCGCCGTGACTTCCGCACACGCTGCGGCCTTGCGTGGCGGGCTGCGCCGATCGCCGCCATGACTGCCCCCCACCCACCAGATCAGCCGCTCCCCAGGCTGGTTACCGGATCCACCTTGAAACACGTCATCTCCATGACGGCGGCGGGCGCCGCAGGGCTGATTGCGGTGTTCGCGGTGGAGGCGCTGAGCCTTTTCTATATTTCGCTGCTGGGCCAGCAGGAGCTGACGGCGGCCCTGGGTTATGCCGGCACGCTGCTGTTTTTTGCCACCTCGGTGTCGATCGGGTTGTCGATTGCCGCCAGCGCGCTCACATCGCGTGCACTGGGGCGCGGCCGGCGCGACCTGGCCAACCAGATCGCCGGCGCCTCGCTGGTGCTGATCGTGGCCGTGATGGCGCTGCTGGCCTGCATCGCCTACCCTTTGCTGGAGCCCACGGTGCGTTTGCTGGGCGCTACCGGCCATACCGCCGAACTCACGCGCAAGGTGATGCTTATCGTGCTGCCATCCTGGCCGCTGCTGGGCGCCGGCATGTGCCTGTCGGGTCTGTTACGGGCGGTGGGCGACGCACGGCGCTCGATGTACGTGACCCTGGGTGCGGCAGCGGCAGCCGTCGTGTTGGATCCTTTGCTGATTTTTGGATGGGGCCTGGGGCTGGAGGGTGCGGCGTTCTCCACCCTGCTGGCGCGCCTGGTGATGGTGCTGGTTGGCTTGTATGGCGTGTTGCGCATCCATGGCCTGTTTGCCCGCCCGCGTCTGGCCTTTGTGGTGGCGGAATTCAAACCGTTCATGGCCATCGGCCTGCCGGCCGTGTTGACGCAGATCGCCACCCCGGTAGGCAACGCCTACGTCACCGGGACCATGTCGGCTTTCGGCGATGACGCGGTCGCCGGGTGGGCGGTGATCCAGCGCATCATCCCGGTGGCGTTCGGCCTGCTGTTTGCGTTGTCGGGCGCCGTGGGCCCCATCATCGGGCAGAACTACGGCGCCATGCGTTTCGACCGCGTGGTGTCCACGCTGCGCGACAGCCTCAAGGTGACGCTGGTCTACGTCCTGTGTGTCTGGCTCCTGCTCGCGCTGTTCGCGCCGCTCATTGCCGACCTGTTCCGCGCCAAACAACAGGCCCACGAACTGATCGTGTTCTTCTGCGTGTTCGTGGCTGGCAGCTTCCTGTTTAATGGCGCGCTGTTTGTGGCCAATGCGGCCTTCAACAACCTCGGTTTCGCCTTTTATTCGACCGCCTTGAACTGGGGTCGATCAACACTGGGCGTGATCCCGTTTGTCTGGCTTGGGCAATACTGGTTTGGTGCCAAAGGCGCTCTGGCCGGCTACGGTCTGGGCGTGGTGGTGTTTGGGGTGGCCGGCTGCATGCTGTGTTTTCGGGTTGTGGCACAACTCCAGGTCAAGGCCGGGCCTGAAGCCGCGCCGGCTTGAAGAGCTACTGTTGTCCCCGGCCCGCCTTTAGTCGCGGCCCGCCTTCACCACCGCGTCTGCAATCGTCTCGGGATCGGTGAACCAGATTTCGTGGCTACCCTGGCACTCCACCAGACGGAACAGGCCCAGACGCTCGGACAACCTCGGATGCCACGGCATGCCATGCGGCAGCGCGGTGTCCTGCTGGCAGTTGACATAGGACTTGCCTATCTGCAAGGCAGCCAGCGGGGCTTTGAGCGAAATCTTGTCGGTAAAGGTTTTGTAGGGTTGCAGGTTAAGCCGCTCAAAGGCCGAAGTGGCCAGCGCCAGATCGGCGTCGTTGATAAATGCCTCGCGCCAAATCGGAAACGGCAGCATCACCGCGCCGTTGCTCCCCGCGGCCAGGGCGTCGAACAATTGCACGTACTGCGGCGGGACCATGTCGTTGAGCGATTCGCCGGGCAGCGGCACAAAGGCATTGACATAAACGAGGCGGCGAATGCGCTCAGGCACCAGGTCAACGGCGCGCGAGATCACCATGCCGCCATAACTGTGGCCTACCAGACGTACGTCGTGCAGGTCCTGCGTGCGCAGGTAGTCACAGAGCGAATTCGCGGCGTCCTCCAGACCGATAGCGCTACGGTCATCACCGGGCCGGTTGCCGGCCAGGGTGGGGCAATACACGGTGTGGCCCTGTTTGCGGATGATCTCCGCGGTCGGCTCGATTTCCGCGCCGGTGTGCCAGGCACCGTGAACCAGAACATAGGTGTCACTCATCTTGTCTCCTTGGATTGAAAGTCAGCGGGATTCAGATCGGGTAGATGATCGAATTCGGAATCATCTCACTGTCGTAAACACATACACGCGACGCGAACTTGAAGCCTTCGGCGGTCCGGACAATAGTGTCGAGGGTGCGGCCCACGTTGAACACGGTGGTCAACTCCGACAGTTTGGTGCGGAACACCCCATAGTTGGCCTCGCAGTCCCAGCGATCGGGTTCGACGCGCAGCAGGCGCGGTACGCCGACCACATGGCGCTGGTAATACGGGTCGTGGAACAGCGTCTCGCGGACCGCGTAAGCACGGTCCTTGAGCATGCCCTTGCTCTCGAACGCCAGTGTGGCCAGCGGCAGGCCGCGTTCATGGTTCTCGCGCGGCACCAGCCGGTAAATGCAGTCTTCGGTAAAAAACTCGCACCAGCCGTCGAAGTCCCCGGCATCCAGCGTGCTGGCGTAAGTCGCATAAAGTTGCGTCAGTGCAAGGTAGTCCGCAAAATCCATGTTCACATTCACGATTCGGCCTCCATCACTTCGCGCCAATAGCGGTACATGCCGCGGATCAGCGTCTCGGTCACCATATGGTCGGTGTCGCCCACGTCGCGGCCGCCCAGTTCCACCAGCGCGCGGTGAAACGGCTTGCTCTCAAAACCGGACTGCGAGAACTCGATCACCTCGCCGTCGTCGGCCGACACAAAACCGGCCGGGCCGAACAGATTGGCCTGGCGCAAACGGCGCCGTGTCATCTCTTCGCTGTCGTCCTCAAAACCAAAATGTGTCCACTCGAAGTTGAAGTTGCCAAAGCCGTCGGGCTGGATATGGCGGGTGGACACGCTGTTGACCTGCTGCTGCAGGATCACACTCGGGAACAGCGTGGTCATCACCGCCGTAGGGCCGCCCCACCAGTCCTCGGGAACGATGTCCAGGAAACGCGGGTCGTGCAGTTGCATGCTTTCCTTGAAGCTGGATACCTGGGTCACCTGCGCCGCTTTACCGGCCTGGCCGCGCGTGGACACCATGGCGGCATGCCGGTGGTGGGCGTCCATCTTGAGCTCCGACTTGTTGTCGGCGCGCCAGAGGCCGAAGGTCACGAACCAGCTGTGCAACAGCCCCGGGTGGTAAGGATCCTTGATGTTCTCCTGCATCAGTTTCCAGTTGCCCGGAATACGCTGGCGGTTGTAGCCCAGCACCCTGAGCTTGCGGCCATTGAAAAGCCGGTCAAAGTAGCCCAGGATCACAGGGCCCATGAAGTCTTCCAGCGACTCCACGCCGTGGTCAAACGAGGCAAACACGACCCCACCGCGGCAGGCCACCTTGAGTTTGGTCAGGCCATGGTCGGCCGTGTCAAAGTCCGCCGGCATGCCGCCATGGACCTTACCCTCCTGGCGCACGCCACGGCGGAACGGCACACCCTGCAGATCACCCTGCAGCGTGTAGCTCCACTG
>JANLPN010000242.1:0-2607 GCA_031367285.1 Betaproteobacteria bacterium
CGCTGAGCAAGCCGATAGCAAGGAGCATGGATGGCCCGGTTCGAGAAACTTCACGTATCTTGCCGATGCAGGACGCGGAGCTGACCTACCGCCTTGCAGATGTGGCTGGCGGTACCCGTGTATCCCTTCGAGCCGCGATGATCACCAATCCTGGCAGCGCCAACGAACGCATCACGGATGCCACGCCAGCATTGGCAAACCGATTGCGGTCTGATCTGGAAGCATTGCGCGCGGTATTTGCCAGATGAAGGCCGGTTGCGCTCACCTACTTCCTAAGCAGAATGTCCAGACAAGGTGTACCGCAAGAGCACTCCCATAAGCCCGGCATACGTGCCTTTGCCACTATCGGCGGCATCGAGGCCGTGGTGCGTGGCATTGCGCTGTCGGTCTTCCGCTGTTGATGTACCGTGCCTGGGGCGACGCGGTGCTGGTGTCGCAGCTGTATTTCGGAGTTGGTGTTTTGTCGCTGTTGACCGGCCTGGGCAAAGCCATGCAAGGCCAGGCCTTGGACGCAGCCGCATATGCCGCCTATGCAAGCGTTTATGCCTATGGCGGTTATGCCGTCAACGATCCCGGATCTTTTGCCGGCGAGCACGCGTGGCAGCTCGCAAAATTCAAGGTACTGGCCGGCACCCCAGTCGGTGCATGAACACCGCCCGTGGGCAGAGGCCGCGTTGAAATTACCCGCTGAATCCCGAGAAACAAAACCATGGAATATCGCCTTTTTGGAGCTTCGGACCTCAAGGTCCCGGTACTGAGTCTTGGCGCACTGGGAGAAAACAGATGCCGTTTTGACCCGGTGCCGGCTTCTCCCTCTTCATAGGTATCACTTTTTTGCCGGCCCATCCCCTTCGGCGGCAATCCGTTGCAGGAAACCCGCCACCTTGCTCCGCAAGTCTGCCGGCCAGGCGCCGGTGTTTTGCAGCCAGCAAACGAATTCACCCCGGTAACGGCCATCGCCTGACACTGCACTGATCGCCTCGCTGCGCCATTTGGCGGTTGCCCGGGCGTGCTGTGCGGTGTCCCAGGCCGTCGCACTCCGTGCCTGAAGTTCAACCAAGTCGCCGTCTTGCGAAACCAAGCATACGTGCGGCGACCCAATGCCGTCCAGCGCGGCGACGGGCCCGGCGCCAAGAGCACGCAGTGACCGTACGAACTCGCGAGGCGACAGCGAGCTTATTGCCGCGGCCACGGCGCTTGCATCGCCGGCTGCCAGGAACACCGGAGTGACCACAACACCTCGCACCGGAAAGCTCACACCCAGCAGCAGGCCTTTTGCCGTCGAAATGTCGGTCGCTCCGGTTAGTACCTTATCCACGGCGCCCATCACCAATACGGTGTCCAGAGGGCGGACCTGGCTTTCCGCAACGAGTTGTCGGCCCGGAATCCTGGCCAGGAAATCCATGGCACGACTGCGCACGGCGGCAGACCAGCTGACCTCGCCCGAAATCCCACAGGGCCCATCCAGCTTGTGTGTAGCGGCCTGCATGTCCTGGCGCAGCGCGGAAACCATGGCGTCCCGGTGGCTCTCGAAGATACGTGTCTCCGAGAAATTTCCAGTGACGTCAATACTTCGGCCATCCTGGGTAAGCAGGCAGACCTTGTCCAACAAGGTGGTCTGCTGCCCAAGGGTCATTCCGGCCGTTGGCGCAATGAAAACAATGTCAAAGTCCGATGCCGTGATCATGCGTTTCAGATGCCCCACCAAACGGTTGCCGGCAATGAATTCAGCATCCAGATCGACCTTGAAGCTGCTGCGCAGCACGCCAGGGGCGTTGAATTTGCTGGATTGCGTCAGCAACAGGACCTCGCCCGGGCTGCTTCGAATATCTGCCGGCAGGCTGGCTTCCAGTTCAGGGGTGTCCATGCCAAAGTGTGTGTGTGCGATGGGAATGGGCACGCACGCATCCAGCAAACCCACCAGTACGATGCCGGCACAATACCAGCCGAACCATTGAAAGCCTGTCGCAACAGGCAAAGCCATTGCGCCAATCCACTGTCGTGCACCGCAGCAGGAGTTCATGCTTCGAAGGGACCTGGATTTCATGGCTATCTCTTTCCCGGTGCTGAAAAAGAAGTTCGAATCGCGGTTACGCAGCTTACGCCTCTTTTGCCAGTGCGCGCGAGCCGATCCACCCGTATTGCGGCAATAGCGGCATTGCCGCTCCCTCGGCAGCAGCGCGTTTCGAGTGGCGCTGTCCTACGCTGTTTCGAGCCGGTTTCCGATCCCGTGCGCGGGGCTTGCTTGCTACGCTGCAGCCTATGTACACACAGGGAGAATTGATTTGAATACCATCATCTACATCGTCGGACTGGTTGTTGTGATTGGCGCGGTGTTGGGCTTCTTCGGAATGCGCTAAGTGTTGCAGGGGTCTGCCGGCAGTTGCTTCGGCCGGCCCGGGCAATTGGAATAGTCTATGCAGTTGCCGCACAAGTCTGGCAAAAGGGCGCGCGAAGCCCTGGTGGGATACTGGGCGGATGCGCTTGTATTCGCTGTTGCTCGCCAAGTTGCGTGCGCACCCCCCTAAACCCGGCATACACGCCTTTGCCACCATAGGCGGCATCGAGGCCGTGGTGCGCGGCATCGCGCTGTCGGTGTATCCGCTG
>JANLPN010000248.1:0-34980 GCA_031367285.1 Betaproteobacteria bacterium
CCTGGGCCACGGAATTCGCTTCCAACGGCGGCACGATGCGATTGACCAGCCCCACTTCCAGCGCGGCCTCGGCCATGAAGGGCTCGCCCAGCAGCAGCGCTTCCGCAGCGCGGTGGTAACCCAGCATCTGCGGCACCAGCAGGCTGGACGCAAGCTCGGGACACAGCCCCAGATTGACAAATGGCATCGAGAACGCAGCGTTGTCGCCCGCGTAGACCAGATCGCAATGGAACAGCATGGTGGTGCCTATGCCCACGGCGGGGCCGCAGACTGCCGCCACCAGCGGCTTGGAGAAGCTGCTGATGCCGCGCATAAAACGAAACACCGACGCTTCCGGCGTACTCGGCGGGTTGTTCAGGAAGTCACCGATGTCGTTGCCGGCGCTGAATACCGTGGCATGGCCCTGGATCACCAAAACGCGCACTGCGGCATCCGCCAGTGCCTGTGCCAGCACATCGGCCATGGCGCCGTACATGGCAGCGGTGATGGAGTTCTTCTTGTCCACCCGGTTCAAGGTGATGGTCGTCACACCGGCTTCGGTGTGGTTCAGGATGTCGCTCATGAGTCTCTTTCTTGGAGTGATCAGGTGGAATCGGGGCCGGGCTCAGCGTGTCAGTGCCTCGCGTACAAAATCGAGCCGGTCCTGGCCCCAGAACATGGTGTCGCCCACAAAAAACGTAGGCGCGCCAAAGATGCCACGGCCCACGGCCTGCTGGGTCAGCGCCTTGAGCTGTTCTTTCACCGGCGGTTCATTGGCGAGCGCCAGCATGGCAGGGGCGTCAAAACCCGCGCCCTGCCATGCGGCCCCCACCGTGGCGGGGTCGTTCATGTTTTTGGCATCGACCCAGACGGCCCGGAACATGGCCTGCACGTAGTCGCCGAAACGGGTATCGCCGCGCATCTGCAGACCCGCTGCGGCACGCATGAGAGTCAGCGTGTTGATGGGGAAAAAGGGGTTGTTGTTTAGCGGCACTCCGTAGCGCCTGGCAAATCGCGCGAAGTCCTTGAAGACATAAGGCGCCTTGGCCGGAATCGTGACCGGCGAATGGTTGCCGGTGGCCTGGAACACGCCGCCGAGCAGCATGGGTTTCCAGACCGCCGTGGCACCGGTGTCGGCACACAGCGCCGGCAGCTGCGTGAACGCCAGATAAGCAGCCGGGCTGCCGAAGTCGAAATAGAACTCTACGATCTTTGACATTTCCATCTCCAGTAGCGGAAAGATTCGCTGCCTCTCAAAACTTTTCCATCCACGGGCGGAGGTCCAGCTCGTGGGTCCACGCATCAAGCGGCTGCCGGTGCAGCATCCAGTACTGGTCGGCGATATGGTCCGGATTCAGAATGCCGTGCTGCTCCTTGAGTGCGTAGCGCTCGGGGAAGTTATCCCGGATAAACGCGGTGTCGATCGCGCCGTCCACCACCACGTGCGCTACGTGGACCCCGCGTGGCCCGAGTTCGCGCGCCATGCTTTGCGCCAACGCGCGCAGGGCATGTTTGGCCCCGGCAAAGGCGGCGAAATTGGCCGCCCCACGCAAGGACGCGGTGGCGCCGGTGAAGATGATGCTGCCCTTGTGGCCCGTGCCTTCGCGGCCCACCATGCGTTTGGCGACTTCGCGCCCATTCAGGAAGCCGGACAGACAGGCCATCTCCCATATCTTGAAATAACGCCGCGCTGTTTCTTCCAGTACGCTGCTGGGTGCATTGGCGCCGATGTTGAACACCAGCACCTCGATGGCACCGACCGTGGTTTCTATCTGCTCGACCAGCGCCACCACCTCCTCTTCCTTGCGCGCATCGGACGCAAACCCGTGTGCCCGGCCACCTTCGGCTCGGATTTGCGCCACCAGGGGCTGCAACTTGTCGGCACTGCGCCGCGTGACGCACGCGACCAGCCCCTCGCGTGCAAAACGCCGGGCGATAGCGCCGCCGGTGGCGTCTCCCGCGCCCACTACAAGCGCGACTTTTGGGGCTGCTGAATCATGGGCCATGGTGCTTGTTCCCGGTTTATTCTTTGTAATACACGATCTGGGAGCTGGTGACCAGCAAGTCGCCCGACCCACTCCACAGTTGCGCGCTCTGGTCGAAAAAGCCGTCGCGAAACATCTGGCCCCTGGCCTGGCCCAGCACGGGCGTATCCCCACACTGCTGCAATAAGGCGGTGCCGGCATGGAAATACACCGTCATGGACACGGTGCCCACCGGTACCGCGCTGGCGCGGCGCAGATAAAGCCGGGGATAGAAGATATCGGCATAGGCAGCGAGCGCGCAGAAGTCCAGCGGCCGCGGCGGTTCGTCGCGCATCCAGAGTTGGGTCAGGCTGGAGCCCTCGGGGTGCAGGGCGCCGTCCCAGGTCCGCGGCATGGCTCCGGCAACAGCGCGGATGTCGTAGCGCTTGAGCCATTCCATCTTCGAAAAACCGGCTTGCACAGCCATATGCCGCGCCGGCGCGACAGCGGGCATGGGTGATTCACTCGTGCCCCAGGTACTGCGGCGCACCGCCGTCAGCGCAGTTGCCGTGAGCACCGTTTCCTCGATGCCGGCCTGGTTCACCTGCACCATTTCCAGCATCCAGTGCTGCGTCGAACGGTTGGTGCGTGCCGGCCGGGCACTGACAACAAAGGGGCCTTGCGCCAGCCCACTCGCGTAGTTGATGGTCAGGGACACGGGTTCGCCCAACCGGACAGGATGCCGCATGACCGCATTGAGCATGATCGCCGCCGATATCCCGCCAAACGGCCCCACCATGTTCCAGTAGGCTGGATTGGTATGGCCTGTGTAGCTGTTTTCGCCCTGCGGCGCCAACGCAATCGCCAAATCAAACGGATGCACCTGGGCCATTGTCAAACCTAAACGCGTTCGAAGATTCCCGCTGCGCCCTGGCCCATGCCTACACACATGGTGACCATGCCGTATTTGAGCTGCCTGCGCTTCAACGCATGGATCACTGTAGCCGCACGGATGGCGCCGGTCGCCCCCAAGGGGTGGCCCAGCGCAATGGCGCCGCCCATGGGATTGACTTTGCGCGGGTCCAACTGCAAGGTGTTGATGACCGCCAGCGACTGGGCCGCAAACGCCTCGTTGAGTTCGAACCAGTCGATGTCGTCCTGCTTCAGACCGGCGTAGCGCAGCGCCGCCGGAATCGCCTCAATCGGGCCTATACCCATGATGTGCGGCGGTACACCTTTGCTGGCGAAACTCACGAAACGGGCCAGCGGTGTGAGGCCGAACTGCTTGACCGCCTTCTCGCTGGCCAGGATCAGGGCACCGGCGCCATCGGAGGTCTGCGAACTGTTGCCGGCCGTGACCGAGCCGCGCGCCGCAAACACGGCCTTGAGTTTTGTCAGGCCTTCCATCGAGGTATCGGGTCGCGCACCTTCGTCCAGACTGACCGTGCGCCGGGCCAGCGCCACCTCACCGGTCAACAAGTCAGGCGTACGTTCCGTCACTTCCACCGGTGTCATTTCCGCACTGAAGTCGCCGGCCTTCATGGCCGCTACCGCCTTGGCGTGGGACTGCACCGCAAACTCGTCCTGCTTCTCACGGCTCACCTTCCACTGGGCCGCCACCTTTTCAGCGGTCAGGCCCATGCCATATGCGATGCCGACATTTTCGTCGTGTTCGAACATCAGCGGCGACAGGGACGGCGAGTTGCCCATCATGGGCACCATGCTCATGCTTTCGGTGCCCGCGGCCATCATGACGTCGGCCTCGCCAACCCGTATGCGGTCGGCCGCCATCTGGATCGCGCTCAGGCCCGATGCACAGAAGCGATTGACCGTGATGCCGCCCACGCTGTGCGGCAGGCCCGCCAGCACGGCGCCGATACGCGCCACGTTAAGGCCTTGCGGGCCCTCGGTAATCGCACAGCCGCAGATCAGGTCTTCGATGGCCTGCGGGTCCAGCGTGGGCACCTGCGCCAACGCGCCCTGGATCGCCTTGACCAGCAGATCGTCGGGCCGCATATTGCGGAAAAAGCCGCGGTGGGAACGGCCGATCGGGGTGCGGGTGGCGGCAACGATATAGGCGTCGGTAAGTTGTTTCATGGGTACTCTTTCAGCGGGCTCAATTGCGCACCGGCTTGCCGGTGGCCATCATGCCCATGATGCGTTCCTGGGTCTTGCTGTTGGTAAGCAGCGAACAGAAGGCCTTGCGCTCCAGCGCCATCACATACTCTTCGGTCACCAGGGTTCCGGTGTCCACGTCACCGCCGCAGACCACGTTGGCAATCAGGCTGGCGATATGAAAGTCATGCGCGCTGATAAAACCGCCGTCGCGCATGTTGACCAGTGAACCCTTGATGGTTGCCAGGCCACTGCGGCCGACCACCGCAAACGGACGGCGCCGCGGAGCACGGTAACCCGAGGTGAACATGACCCGGGCCTGGGCAATGGCCACAAACAGCAACTCGTCCTTGTTCGGCACGATCACATCGCTGTTCAACAGATAACCCAACTGGCGTGATTCGATGGCGCTGGTTCCCACCTTGGCCATGGCGGCAGCGGTAAACCCTTCGGTCAGGAAAGGCAGCAGATCTTTGTTGGTGGAAGCTGCCGCGTTTTCCGCGGCGCGCCGGGCGATATAGGCCAGACCGCCGGCTCCGGGAACCAGGCCCACACCTACCTCCACCAGGCCGATATAACTCTCCATCGCCGCAACACGTTTGGCGCTGTACACGGCCATTTCGCAGCCACCGCCGAGTGCCAGCCCCCGAATTGCCGAAACGGTAGGCACGCTGGCGTAACGCAGGCGCAGCATCGCGTTTTGCAGTTCCTGTTCGGCACCGTCAATCGCCGACACACCAGCCAGCATAAAGGCCGGCAGCATGGCCTGCAGGTCGGCGCCTACCGAGAACATGTCGTCCGGTGACCAGATCACCAGGCCTTCGTATTCCTGTTCGGCCAAGTCCACGGCCCGTACCAGGCCTTCGGCCACGTCCGGACTGATGGCATGCATCTTGGTCTTGATGCTGGTTACCACCACCGCATCGTCCAGCGTCCAGAGGCGGATCGCGTCGTCCTCGTACAAGGTCTTGCCGGTGGTACTGGCCTTGGGAGCGTTGGCGCCCAGCACATCCTCGCGGAAGTGTTGCCTGGCGTAAACCGGAAGGGTACGCCGCGCGACGAACTTGCCCGCGGACGCGCTCCAGGATCCCTGCGCGGTATGTACACCACCCGCCTCGGCCACTGGCCCCTTGAACACCCAGTCCGGCAACGGCGCCTTGCACAAGGCGCGCCCGGCATCAATGTCCTCCTGGACCATGGTGGCCACGTGCAGCCAGCCAGCCTGTTGCCACAACTCAAACGGCCCCTGTTGCAAGCCGAAGCCCCAGCGCATGGCCAGATCCACATCACGCGCCGTTTCAGCCACGGTATGCAGGTGTACCGCTGCATAGTGGAACTGGTCGCGCAAAATCGCCCACAGGAACCGCGGCTCCGCTCCCTCTGCATTACGCAACAATTGCAGGCGTTCGCCCGCCGGCTTCTTGAGCATGCGGCCCACCACTTCATTGGCCTTGGCGCCGCTGGGCACGTAGTCGCCCTTGCCCTCGGCGGCAGCGGCGTCGAAGCGCAGGATGTCGCGTCCGACCTTCTTGTAGAAACCGGCCCCGGTTTTCTGGCCCAGGTTGCCCATCGCCATCAGTTTGGCCAGCACCGCGGGGGTGGCAAAGTTGCCGTAGAACGGGTCGGTCTCCAGGCTCAGGTTGTCCTGCAAGGTCTTGATGACATGCGCCATGGTATCCAGCCCCACCACGTCGGCGGTACGGAAGGTGCCGGAACTGGCACGGCCCAGCTTCTTGCCCGTTAGGTCGTCCACCACGTCGTAGCTGAGGCCGAAATTCTCGACCTGCTTCATCGTGGCCAGCATGCCCGCGATACCGATGCGGTTGGCAATGAAGTTGGGCGTGTCATGGGCCCGCACCACGCCTTTGCCCAGGCCACTGGTGACAAAGGCTTCCAGGTCGTCCAGCACCGACGGCTCGGTGGTGGGCGTATTGATCAACTCCACCAGCGTCATGTAACGCGGCGGGTTAAAAAAATGGATGCCGCAAAAGCGCGGCTTGATGGCCTCGGGTAAAACCTCGCTGAGTTTGGTGATCGACAAGCCCGAGGTGTTGGACGCCACAATCGCGTGGGGTGCCAGGAAAGGCGCTATTCTGCGATACAGGTCAAGCTTCCAGTCCATGCGCTCCGCAATCGCCTCAATCACCAGGTCGCAGTCCCTGAGCTGCTCCATGTGTTCTTCGTAGTTGGCCTGTCGGATCAGGGCCGCGTCCTGCGGCACACCCAGGGGAGCAGGCTTGAACTTCTTCAAACCCTCCACGGCTTTGGTGACGATACCGTTCTTCGGGCCCTCCTTGGCGGGCAGGTCGAACAACACCACCGGCACGCCGACATTGACCAGGTGAGCGGCAATCTGCGCACCCATCACCCCTGCGCCGAGTACGGCGACTTGTTTGACTTGAAAACGAGGCATGAAAACCCTTGCCGCTATTCGGCCCGAACCCAGGTCTGGGTGCGGCCAAAGAGTGAAACGCCGACAAAGCCACGAACCTCAAGATGCTTTCCACCGTCAGTGGGTGTCATTTTGAGTTTGTAGACCGTTCCATTTCCAGGGTCCAGAATGCTGCCCCCCTCCCACACGTCCTTACCATCGGTCTTCCTGGCATCTCGAATTATTTGCATCCCGACCTTGGGCTTTCCCTTCCGGTCGTCGGTACATTTGTCGCAGTTCGGCTCACTGCTCGTAACCAGGGCTTTTTCCACGACCCCGGTGAGGACCCCACCGGACTCGGTTATGCGGACTTCCGAAGTGGCCTTGCCATCGGAGTCACTGATGGTTCGCCATAAGCCCACTGGGCTCATCTGCGCGGATGCCAGGGTTACCGCCGACATCAGGACGATTCCGGCCAGATTGTGCTTGTGCATAAAGATCTCCTTGAATTTGCTGGGTAGGGATAGAGGCGGGCCGATGTTATGCAAACACCGCTTCGGTGTCCATCAGCACCCTGGATCCGGCGCGTGCGGTAAGCATTAGCGACGCAGTCTCTGGAAACAGCTTGGCAAAGTAAAAACGCGCCGTCTGCAGCTTGGCCTGGTAGAACGGGTCGGTATTGCCGGCGGCGATTTCACGCAGCGCCACCTGCGCCATACGGGCCCAGAAATACCCGAACACCAGGTGCCCGGCAACCCGCAGGTAGTCCACGGCCGCTGCACCTACCTCGTCGGCGTTCTGGAAACCCTTGAAACCGAGCTCGGTGGTGAGTTTGGTCATCTTGTCGCCCAGGTAGGCAATCGGGTTGATGAACTCGGCCATCTTCTCATTGACGCCTTCTTCTTCCACCAGCGCGGCGATCAGCTTGCCGAACTTGCGCAGCGTGGCGCCGTTGTTGCCCAGTACCTTGCGCCCCAGCAGGTCCAGGCTCTGGATCGTGTTGGTGCCCTCGTAGATCATGTTGATGCGGGCGTCGCGCACAAACTGCTCCATGCCCCATTCCTTGATGTAGCCGTGCCCGCCAAACACCTGCTGGCAGAGGGAAGTGGCGATCCAGCCGTTGTCGGTCAGGAAGGCCTTGACCACCGGCGTCAGCAGGGACAACATCTCGCCGCTGTCCTTGCGCACTTTTTCGTCCGGGTGGAAGTGCTCTTTCTCCAGCAGCACCGAGCAGAAGATCGCCAGCGCGCGGCCGCCCTCGGCGTAGGCCCTGGCCGTCAACAGCATCTTGCGCACGTCGGGGTGCACGATGATCGGATCGGCCGGCTTGTCCCGGGCCTTGGTGCCCGACAGCGAGCGCATCTGCAGGCGGTCCCTGGCGTAGGCAAGCGCGTTCTGGTAGGCCACTTCGGTCAAACCCAGCGACTGGTTGCCCACCCCCAGGCGCGCCGCGTTCATCATCACGAACATCGCGTTCATGCCCTTGTTCGGCTGGCCTACCAGGGTGCCCACGGCGCCCTCGATCACGATCTGGGCAGTGGCATTGCCGTGTATGCCCATCTTGTGTTCCAGGCCGCCACAGTAGATGCCATTGCGCGTGCCCAAAGTGCCGTCGGTATTGACGTTGTACTTGGGTACCAGAAACAGGCTGACGCCCTTGATGCCGGGGGGTGCGTCGGTGATACGCGCCAACACCAGGTGCACGATGTTGCCGGCCAGGTCGTGTTCGCCCGCACTGATGAAAATCTTGTTGCCGGTGATGCGGTAGCTGCCGTCGGGCTGGGGTTCGGCGCGGGTGCGCATCAAGCCCAGATCGGTGCCGCAATGCGGCTCGGTCAGGCACATGGTGCCGGTCCACTCGCCACTGGTCATCTTGTGCAGGTAGGTCTGCTTCTGCGCGTCGGTGCCATAGGCGTTGATGGCCGCGTAGGCGCCATGGGTCAGGCCCGGGTACATCGTCCAGGCCTGGTTGGCCGAGTTGAGCATCTCGTAGAGACACTGGTTGACCACCAGCGGCAAGCCTTGGCCGCCATAGGCCGGGTCACAACTCAATGCCGCCCAGCCACCTTCGACAAACCTGGCATAGGCTTGCTTGAAGCCTTTGGGCGCGCTCACCTCGTGCGTCTTCTGGTCTATCGTGCAGCCTTCGGTGTCGCCGCTGATGTTGAGCGGCAAGGTCACTTCCGATGCAAATTTACCCGCCTCTTCCAGTATGGCGTTGATGGTTTGCGCGTCGATGTCAGCATGTTTGGGAATAGTCTTGAAATCGTCAACGACTTTGAGCACTTCGTGCATCACAAACTGCATGTCGCGCAGCGGTGGGGTGTAGGTAGGCATAAGGTTTTTCCTGTGGTTGGATGGTGGGAATTCAGGACTTTTTGCGCGCCAAGGCAACCGGCGCAGTACGCGCCGCGCGGCCATAACGCGCCAGGATGTGGGCAAACCCGGTGTGCGCACGGGTAATCGAACCGGGGTTGTTGAGAAAACGCGCCTCGTAGTGCAGGGCCAGGATCAGCCCATGGATCTCGAAGGCCATCTGGTGCCCGTCGGCATTGGCGCTCAAGTGGCCCTCTTCCTTGGCCTGCATCACCGCGCGGTACATCGCGTCCAGCCAGGTCTTGACCGAACTCGCCAGGGCATCGCGCACGGCGCCGGGGCGGTCGTCAAACTCGACCGCGCCGCTGATAAAGATACAGCCCGACTGGATTTCAATCGCCACCCGTTTCATCCAGTTGGCAAACAAGGCCTCGACCCGCGCCAGGCCACGCGGCACGGCCAGCGCTGGATAAAAAACCTCTTGTTCGAACTGGTGGAAATATTCACGGATGACGGAGATTTGCAATTCTTCGCGCGAGCCAAAGTGCGCGAACACACCGGACTTGCTCATGTGCATCTGGTCAGCCAGCACGCCGATGCTCAGGCCCTCCAGCCCAACCCGGGTTGCCAGCTGCAGCGCCGCCTCAACGATGGCGGACTTGGTTTGCTGGCCCTTGTGCGAAACCCGGCCCTCGCCTTGCGGCAGACGCCGGCCCTCGGCCACGGACTGTGTGGCGGGCTTGTGGGGTAACGGGGATGCTTGGGGAGGAGCCACTGTGCAAAATAATACGAACGGTCGTGCTATTTTGCAACAGTTTTTACTTTGCTTGCAAGGCAGTAGCCCCAGTAGTGGTGCGCGCCCAAAAGAAACACGGGTAAACCCGCGCCTCAAGGCCTCGCGCACCGCTAGGCGGCAAGGCATCGCTGGTGCGGCAACGGCCGGTGGGCCGTTGCCTGTCATCTGCTACTACAGTTTGAACGGCACGACCAGCTGGCGCTGCTCGCCCAGGCCGTCAATACCCAAGGTCATCACGTCGCCCTTCTTGAGGAACTGGGGTGGCTTCATGCCCAGGCCCACGCCGGGTGGGGTGCCGGTGCAGATCACATCGCCAGGCATCAGGGTGAAGAACTGGCTGCAATAACTGACGATCTTGGCGGCGCCAAAGATCATGGTCTTGGTGTTGCCGGTCTGCATGCGTTTGCCGTTGACGTCGAGCCACATGCCCAATTTTTGCGGGTTGGTGATTTCGTCGGTCGTGACCAGCCAGGGGCCGATGGGCCCGAAGGTGTCGCAACCCTTGCCCTTGTCCCACTGCGGGCCGCGCTCGATCTGGAATTCGCGCTCGCTCACGTCGTTGCACAGCGTGTAGCCGGCCACGAATTTGAGCGCGTCTTTTTGCGACACGTAACGGGCGCGGGTGCCGATGACGATGCCCAGCTCAATCTCCCAGTCGCCCTTGACCGAGCCTTTGGGCAACATGACGTTGTCGTTGGGGCCCTGAACGCAGCTATTGGCCTTCATGAAGATGATGGGCTCCTTGGGGATGGGCATGCCCGATTCGGCGGCGTGGTCGCGGTAGTTCAAACCGATGGCCACATATTTGCCGACATTGGCCACCGGGCAACCCATGCGGGGCGACCCCTTCACCAGCGGCAATTTGTCGGTTTTGAGTTTGCGCAGCTTGGCCAGCGTGGCGTCGCCGAGCTGGTCCGGCCCGATGTCCTTGACGACCGCGCTGAGGTCGCGCAGCTTGCCTTCGGCGTCTACCAGGCCGGGTTTTTCCTTGCCTGGGTTGCCGTAACGTACGAGTTTCATTGTGTGCCTTTCGGTGGGTTATTGAATCAGTTGCCGGCTGCCTGCCAACGGCTTGCTAATAGGTGGAGCGTCCACCCGAGAGATCGAACACGGCGCCGGTCGAGAACGAGCAGTCTTCCGTGCACAGCCAGGTCACCATCGCGGCAACCTCCTCGGGTGTACCGAAACGGCCCATGGGGATTTTCGACAACATGAACTGGATGTGCTCAGGTTTCATCTGGTCAAAAATCGCCGTCTTGACAGCTGCTGGTGTCACACAGTTTACGCGCACGCCGGTGTCGGCGAGTTCCTTGCCGAGCGACTTGGTGAGCGCCATCACGGCCGCCTTGCTGGCGCTGTAGGCACTGGCGTTCGGGTTGCCGTCCTTGCCGGCCACCGAGGCGATATTGACGATGCGCCCGTAGTTGCGCGCTTTCATGTGTGGCGCCACTTCGCGGCAGCAATAAAAAACACCGTTCAGGTTAACCTGCTGCACCTTCTGCCAATCGTCCACGGGATAGTCCCACAGCTTCACATTGGGCCCGGTGATACCCGCGCTGTTAATGAGCGCGTCAACGGCTGGCGTTTGTGCCAGCGTCAGGCGCAAGCCGTCGACCACACTGGTGTGGTCCGACACATCGACCACCACGGAAAAAGCCTTCGGCCCCAACTCACCGGTCGCGCGGACAAGTGCATCACGGTCCCGATCCCATAGCGTGACACGTGCGTCCGATGCCAGCATGCGCTGCGCGATCGCAAAACCCAAACCCGTGGCGCCACCGGTAATTACCGCATGCCGTCCGGCCATGTCCAACTTATTCATAACACCCCCTATGTCGCTGCGCGCCGGCTTTCATATCGTCATCCCCCCGTCCACCGCGAAAATCTGGCCGGTCGCAAAAATCGACTCGTCACTGGCCAGGTACAGAATAATCGGCGCAATCTCCTGCGCCTGGGCCAGCCGGCCCATCGGTTGGCGAGCAATAAAATCCTTGCGCGCCTGCACCGGGTCGGCGTAACTGTTGATGCGGTCTCCCAGCGACGGCGTATCAACCGTTCCCGGAGCAATGGCATTGCAGCGTATGCCCTTGCCCACATAGTCGGCGGCTACCGCCTTGGTCAGCCCCACCACTGCCGCCTTGCTCGCACCATAAATGAAACGGTTCGGCAGACCCTTGAGGCTGCCGCATACGCTGGCCATGTTGATGATGCTGCCGCCCCCGGCCGCGAGCATCTTGGGCAACACGGCCTGGATCATCCAGAACTGGGAACGCACGTTGAGGTTGAACGCAAACTCCCACTCCTCGTCGGTAGCCTGCAGGATGGAGCCGTTGTGCACGAAACCGGCGCAGTTGAAGAGTATGTCGATGCGCTGCATAGCCGCCGCGAGCGCCTGGATAGCCGCCTTGTCCATCACGTCGAGCCTGGCCGTGGTGATGTTGGCCACACCGGCATAACTCTCCAGCAAGGCAGCATTGACGTCGGTCGCCAGCACCTGTGCGCCAGCCTCGGCCATGGCCAGCGCACTGGCGCGGCCGATACCCTGCCCGGCGGCTGTGACCAGCGCGGTTTTTCCTGTCAGTCGCATACGTTCTCCATCCTATTTTTGCTCTTGCTGCCGATCCAATTATGGCTTACGGTCAAGGGCCCTTGACCGTCACATCGGCAACTTGCCGCCGCTCTATCTCCGGCCAATCCCAGCTGATGCCCGGGCCCGGCTGGCTCATGGACACAAGTGAAGGTTCGCGATTACAGGGTTTTGCCGGATGCCGGGATCGGCAATTCGTGGGACTATATATTGGCCTGACCACCTGTCCAATTCTGGCTAACCCTTAATAGAGTTCCATTCGCGCCGACCATGCCTCTGCAAGCCGTGGAACCGCAACGCCTGTACCGCCAGATCGCCGAGCAATTGCGCTCGGCCATCGAGGCCGGCGAGTTTGCCGTGGGCGCGCGTCTGCCCGCCGAACGCGACCTGGCCAAACAACTCGGTGTCAGCCGCCCGTCCGTGCGCGAGGCGCTGATTGCGCTGGAGGTCGAAGCCTGGGTCGAGGTGCGCACCGGATCGGGCGTGTATGTTCTGGAGCGCTCCGCCGGCAACCGGACGGCCGGCACCGAACTCGCACCGGCTGAATGGGGGCCGCTCGAACTGATACGGGCACGCCGCGTGGTTGAGGGTGAAACGGCGGCCATCGCAGCCGCACGCGCCAAACGCCGTGACACGGATGCCATGCGCGAGGCCATCGACAGCATGGCGGCGGACGCCGACCTGGGCACGATGCCGCTGCAGGGCGACCGTGCCTTCCACACCGCAATAGTGCAGGCCAGCGGCAATAGCGTGCTGATCGAAACCGTGCAAACCTTCTGGGACTCGCGCCGCGGCCCGGTATTCATGCGCCTGGGCGGGCACTTTGAAACCGTGCCGTCCTGGCGCGCCGCCATTGTGGAACACGAGGCGATTCTTGAAGCCATCCGGGCGCGCGACGCGTCGGCGGCGCGCGACGCCATGCATGTGCACATGGACAGATCACATGCCAGATTCAGTGCGAGCTGGCGCCGCACAAAGCGCGCCTGAGACCGTGCGCCACCTGCCTCGCAGCCCAGCATTCTTAATTTTCAACAGGAGACACGCATGAAGATATCGATTCGCAAACGCGCTACTTTCAAGGTACTGGCCATCGGCGCCCTGCTCGCCGGGGCGCTCGGCGCATCCGGCCTTGCCAGCGCCCAGACCAAGCTCAAATGGGCCCACGTCTACGAGACCTCCGAGCCCTACCACACCCAGTCGGTATGGGCGGCCGAGGAAATCAAGAAGCGCAGCAACGGCAAGTTCGACATCCAGGTGTTCCCGGCCTCGTCGCTGGGCAAGGAGACCGACATCAACCAGGGCATGCAGCTGGGCACGGTGGACATGATCATCAGCGGCCCGTCGTTTGCCTCGCGCAGCTACCCGCGGCTGGGCATCGCCTACTATCCGTTTATCTTCCGCGACGGCGAGCACCTGCTGGCCTACAGCAAAAGCGCCATCTTCAAGGAGATGACCGACGAGTTCCGCGCCAAGACCGGCATCCAGATTACTGCCTACACCTACTATGGCGCACGCCACACCACGGCGCAAAAGGCCTTCACCAACTGCGAAGGCATGAAAGGCATCAAGATCCGCGTGCCCGATGTGCCGGCCTACACCGCAACGCCCAAGGCCTGCGGCGCCAACCCGACCCCGATTGCTTTTGCCGAGGTCTACCTGGCGCTGCAAAACGGCACCGTGGACGCGCAGGAAAACCCGCTCACCACCATCGAGGCCAAGAAGTTCTACGAGGTGCAAAAGGCCATCATGCTGACCGGGCACATCGTCGACGGCCTGACCACGCAGATCGCGCCGCACGTATGGAACAAGCTGACTGACGCCGAGAAAACCATGTTTACCGACGTAACGCGCGAGGCAGCCGCCAAGGCGTCGGCCGACATCAAGAAACGCGAAGGCGAGCTGGTGGAAGAATTCAAGAAGAAGGGTCTTCAGGTGGTCACCGTGGACCGCAAGAGTTTCGTGGACGCCGTGCTCAAGAGTTCCACCGTGGAGTCGATGGGCTTCACGCGTGCCGACTACGACCGTATCGTCGCGATCAAGTAGCCACTACCGGCCAGCCCTCCCGACCCGAGAGGGCCTGAACCCCACGGGACCCACGCATGACAAGTATTGTTGACATCGATGCTCTGCCCCAGGTAATGGGAGACGACGGCCAGTTCCATGCCGTGGACGAAGAGGTGAGCCTGGCTGGCACCACGCCTGAGGCCTGGGCGGCGCTGGCGTTTTTCTGGCTGTTGGGCGCTACCGTGTTCTACCAGTTCTTTACGCGCTACGTGCTAAACAACTCGGCCTCCTGGACCGAGGAGATCGCGCGCTACCTGCTGATTGGCGTGGTGTTTGTTGGCGCGGCAATCGGCGTGGCCAAGAACAACCACATCCAGGTGGACTTTTTTTACCGGCATCTGCCCGCCGCGGTCTGCCGCGTCATGGCGGTGCTGGTGGACCTGCTGCGCGTGGCGTTTTTTGGCACGGCGACCGTGCTGACGGGCCAGATGATGCAGAAGCTGGGCAACTACAAGATGACCATCATTGACCTGCCCATGAATATCGTCTACGGCGTGTGCATGGCGGGGTTCGCCGCCATGTTCTTGCGCTCCCTCTGGGTCATGCGCGTGCATTGGCGCCGCGGCTTTACGGTGCTGGAACGGCCCGAGTCCACCATGGAAGACCGGGCCTGAGCGGTCAACCCAACACCCAGCCATGCTAAAAATAATTTTCCTGGTACTGATGAGCGGCGGCATTCCAGTGGCGATAGCCATGGCTGGCGCCTCGCTGCTGTACATCGCGTTTACGCAGAGCTCGCCACCCTTTGTAGTGATCCACCGCATGGTCAGCGGCATCGACAGTTTTCCGCTGCTGGCCGTGCCGTTTTTCATTCTGGCCGGCAACCTGATGAACAACGCGGGCATCACCAACCGCATCTACAACTACGCGCTGGCGCTGGTGGGTTGGATGAAAGGTGGCCTGGGCCACGTGAACGTGGTGGGTTCGGTCATATTTGCCGGCATGAGCGGCACGGCAATAGCCGACGCCGCGGGCTTGGGCACGGTAGAAATCAAGGCCATGAAGGACCACGGCTACAGCACCGAATTTTCGGTCGGTGTCACTGCCGCATCCGCCACCCTGGGGCCGATCATTCCGCCCAGCCTGCCGTTCGTAATCTACGGCATGATGGCCAATGTAAGCGTGGGGGCGCTGTTCCTGGCCGGCATCCTGCCGGGCCTGCTGATGGCCCTCCTCATGATGATTACGGTAGCCTATTTCGCCCACAAAAACGGCTGGGGAGCAGACGTCAAGTTTGAATGGCCGCGCGTGCTAAAGGCGCTGATGGAAACCGCGGTCGTGGTGTTTTGGCCCTTGTCTATGTGGCTGCTGGTAACCAAGCTGGATACGCAGCCGCAACTGACGGTGTTTGCCGGTTTGGTGATCCTGTTTGCCGCCGACAAGGCATTCAAGTTCGAAGCCGTATTGCCCATCATGACCCCGGTGCTGCTGATTGGCGGCATGACCACCGGCATCTTCACCCCTACCGAAGGCGCCATTGCCGCCTGCATCTGGGCCATGGTGCTCGGCCTCCTGTGGTACCGCACCATGAGTATCAAGACCTTCGTCAAGGTCTGCCTGGAAACCGTGGAGACGACGTCCACCGTGTTGTTTATCGTGGCCGCCGCAAGCATCTTCGGCTGGATGCTTACGGCCACCGGTGTCACCGCGGCCATTGCTGCCTGGGTGCTGGAGTTCACCACGCAACCGTGGATGTTCCTGTTGCTGGCCAACGCCTTGATGCTGTTTGTCGGTTGTTTCCTGGAGCCGACGGCGGCCATCACTATCCTGGTACCCATCCTGGTACCGATCTGCCAGAAGCTGGGTATCGACCTGGTGCACTTCGGGCTGGTCATGGTGCTCAACCTGATGATCGGCCTGCTGCACCCGCCCATGGGCATGGTGTTGTTTGTGCTGGCACGCGTGGCCAAACTTTCGGTCGAACGGACAACGATGGCCATCCTGCCCTGGCTGATCCCGCTGCTGGCCAGCCTGGCCATAATTACCTACGTTCCCAAGGTCGTGTTGTGGTTGCCGCGGATGGTGTACCAGTAGCCGGCTTGGGCGGCAAAATAGGGTGAACCGACCCTGATCCACTACCCCTTATCGCCATGAACCCTTTTATCCGACTCCACGCCGCGGACGATGTCCTGATTGCACGCAACCAGCTGGTTGGGGGCGCCCAGGTTGAGTCCTTCGCCGCCCGCGGCCTGATACCGGCCGGCCACAAGATCGCCACGCACGACATTGCGGTGGGTGAACCGGTACGGCGCTACAACCAGATCATCGGTTTTGCCAGCAAACCCATCACAGCGGGTGAACACGTACACACCCACAACCTGTGGATGGGCGAGGCCAAGGGCGACTTTGCGCGCGACTACGCGATCGGCGCCGACGTCAAACCCGAGGCGCCGCGCCGGCGGATAAGTTTCATGGGTTACCAACGCGAGGACGGGCGGGTCGGCACGCGCAACTACATCGGCGTGTTGTCCTCGGTCAATTGCTCGGCCACGGCGGCACGTGCGATTGCCGACCATTTTTCGCGCCAGAACCACCCCGAAGCGCTGGCGGCATTTCCCAATGTGGATGGCGTGGTCGCCCTCACCCACGGCTCCGGTTGCGGCATGGACAGCGACGGCCTGGGCCTGCAGGTGTTGCAGCGCACGCTCGCAGGCTACGCCACCCATGCCAACTTCTGCGCCGTGCTGGTGGTGGGCCTGGGGTGCGAGTCTAACCAGATCAACGCCTGGCTGGCCACCAGCAGCCTGCGCGAAGGTGAAACACTCAAGGTGTTCAACATCCAGGATACCGGCGGCACGCGCAAGACGGTCGCCAAAGGCATCGCCCTGATCGAGGAATTGCTGCCTCTGGCCAACCGCCCGGTGCGCGAGCCCTGCGACGCATCACACATCACCATAGGCCTGCAATGCGGTGGCTCGGACGGCTACAGCGGCATCAGCGCCAACCCGGCGCTGGGTGTGGCGGTGGACCTGCTGGTGGCACACGGCGGCACGGCCATCCTGTCCGAGACTCCGGAGATTTATGGCGCCGAGCACCTGCTCACGCGCCGTGCCGTGCGGCCCGATATCGCCCACAAGCTGATCGAGCGCATCAAGTGGTGGGAGCATTACACCGAAATCAACCAGGGCGAGATGAACAACAACCCCTCTCCCGGCAACAAGGCCGGCGGCCTGACGACGATTCTTGAAAAATCCCTCGGTGCGGTGGCCAAAGGCGGCACCAGCAACCTGCAGGCAGTGTATGAATACGCCGAGACCGTCCGGACCAAGGGCTTTGTGTATATGGACACGCCGGGTTACGACCCGGTCAGCGCCACCGGCCAGGTGGCTGGTGGCGCCAACATGATCTGTTTCACCACCGGGCGCGGCTCCGCCTACGGCTGTGCACCCTCCCCCTCGCTCAAGCTGGCCACCAACTCCAGGCTGTGGCAACGGCAGGAAGAAGACATGGACATCAACTGCGGCGAGATCGTGGACGGCACGTGTTCGATTGCCGAGATGGGCCAGCGCATTTTCGAGCTGGTGCTGGCCACCGCCTCGGGCAACCAGAGCAAGAGCGAAAAACACGGCTACGGCCAGAACGAATTTGTGCCGTGGCAACTCGGCGCCATCATGTAACACCGCAGCCATGCAAAAAACCCTTTCCGCGGAAACACTTCAAACCAGCGTTGCATCCATCCTGGCGGCGGCCGGCAGTACCGCCCAGGAAGCGGAGCAGGTGGCAGCCAACCTGGTACTGGCCAACCTGAGCGGGCATGACTCGCACGGCGTGGGTATGCTGCCCAGGTACGTGGAAGCCGTGCTCGAAGGCGGCCTCAAGCCTAATGCAAGCGCCAAGGTGAACGTGGACATCGGCAGCATGCTGGCGCTCGATGGCCAACGCGGTTATGGCCAGGTGGTGGGTGAACAGGCCATGGCAATGGCCATGGAGCGGGCCCGGCAACACGGTAGCTGCATCATGACCCTGGGCAATGCCCACCACCTCGGGCGGATCGGCCAGTTCGCCGAGATGGCGGTGGCCCAGGGCCTGGTATCGCTCCACTTTGTCAACGTGTTGTCGCGCCCCATCGTGGCCCCCTGGGGCGGCGCCGACGGGCGTTTTGGCACCAACCCCTGCTGTATTGGTGTACCGCTGAAAGGCCGCGAGCCCTTTGTGCTGGACTTCGCGACCAGCCGCGTGGCACAGGGCAAGATGCGTGTGGCATACAACCAGGGCGTGCAGGTCGCGCCGGGCACCTTGATCGACGAACACGGCCGCCCAACCACCGACCCGGGCGTGGTGGTGATGCCCCAGAGCAATGGCCTGTTCGGCGCGCTGATGACCTTTGGCGAATACAAGGGGTACGGCATGGCCGTGGCCTGCGAATTGCTCGGCGGCGCCTTGAGCGGCGGTGGCACCTGGCACCGCGAGACCGACCCCGCAATACGCGCCGTGGTCAATGGCATGTTGACCATACTGATAGACCCGGCCCGGCTCGGAACCCAGGCCACGTTTGAAGACGAGGCGCTGGCGTTTGTGGACTGGCTGCAAGCGGGGCCGGTGGCGGCGGGTTTCGAGGCGGTGCAGATTGCCGGCGACCCGGAACGTGCCAAACGCGCGCAGCGCCGGGTGGACGGCATCAGCGTGGATGGCCAGACCTGGCAGGAGATGGTTGCGGCCGGCCGCAAAGTCGGCGTCGCCCTAGAGCACTGAGCATGGCCCCTGCGATACGCGACCAAGTGGCACTCGTCACCGGTGCCAATGCCGGCATGGGTCTGGCCACCGCGCGCGCCTTGCTGGAAGCCGGCTACCGCGTGGCCGCCACCGACTTGCGCACCGGGCAGGTGGCAACTGCCCTGGCTTCGTTTGGCGAGCGTCTGGCATGTTTCACCATGGACGTGAGCGAGCAGGCCCAGGTGCACGCCGCGTGCACACAGGTCGAAGCACATTTCGGGCGCATCGACGTATGTGTGAACAACGCCGGATTCCTGCAGTACGCCAACTGCGAACAAACCACGGCCGAGTTGTGGCACAAAACCTTGCGCGTCAATCTGGACGGCGTGTTTTTTGTGAGCCAACGTGTTGCCCCGGGCATGAAGGCGCGTGGCTTCGGGCGCATCGTCAACGTCTCATCCTACGGTGCCAAAACGGGCGGCCTGTCGCCGCTGCCGGCCTATGCAGCGAGCAAAGGCGGCGTAATTTCACTGACCTTCAGTTTTGCGCGCGAGTACGCGGCGTTTGGCGTCACCTGCAATGCCATCGCCCCGACCTTCGTCAAGACCCAGATGCTGACCGAACAAGTCAGCGCCGAGCGGCAAGCCGAGCTGCGCCAAAAAATTCCGGTGGGGCGCTTTTGCGAGCTGGAAGAATTTGCCCACTGCGTGCTGTTTCTAGCCCACCCACTCAGCGGATTTGTCACCGGTGAAGTGCTCGACCTCAATGGTGGCCTGCAATTTGACTGATACCGAATTGCGTTCCAAAGTCGGGAACTGGGGGCGGTCACTGTCTCAGTCCCGGGCGATCTCACTGTCGCACGCATATGGGAACGCAAGCACCAGCGCATGCGCCTGTACAAGCCGAGGAGGCCGGGGTGGGCGGCTCCGCGGCTGTCCCCCCGGCCTCGCGGCCTCCTTCCTTTATGCCGCTGCGCCACCCACCCCAGCCTCATCGGCGGCGAACGTGGTTGGTATACGTGGATCGAATGCCTTCCATGCTCGCGGGATCAGGCCGGCGGGGCGCTCAGCGCAGCGGCATAAAGGAAGAGAGCCGCGAGGCTCGGGGGACAGCCGCGGAGCTGAGTGCGCCGCCGGCATGATCCCATACAAACGATGGAACATTGGCAGTCCGCTTTGCCACGTCGGCCTGATCCGGCACAAGCAGCGGCACTTGAGCGGAGTGGGCCCGTGTTGAACTCCCAGTGCCTGACCGCGCTGGCTGCCCGAGGAATCAACACGCCGGGATACGTGCGCACCGGTCTCCCCGGCGTGGTGCACCTGGGCCTGGGGGCTTTTCACCGAGCCCACCAGGCGCTGGTGTTCGATACCTTGTTGCAGCGTGGCGATACACGCTGGGGGGTACTCGGTGTGGCCATGCGCAGCACGGCGCTGGCCGATGCCCTGGCTGCGCAGGACGGTTTGTATTGCGTGCAACTGGCCAGTGCCGCGCGGGTGGATTGGCGCGTGGGGGGTGCGGTATGGCGAACCTGCGTGGCGGCGCGTGAGCCCGACCAGGTGGTGCAGGCGATTGCCGCGCCATCCACGCGCTGGGTAACGCTGACCGTGACCGAAAAAGGCTACCAGCCGGAACTGGCGGCCCTGCTGGTGCAAGGCCTGGCTCTGCGCCATGCTGCCGGCCGGCCAGGACTGACCATCGCATCCTGCGACAACCTGGCCCACAACGGCCGCAAGTTGCAGGCGCTGTGCGTGGCGGCAGCAGGCCACACCGGCACGGAATTCGCGGATTGGGTCGCCGCGGCCTGTGCATTTCCCAACAGCATGGTGGACCGCATCGTGCCGGCGTCCAGCGCTGCTTGTGCTGTAGCGGCGGAACAGGCGTTGGGTACGGAGGACCACGCGGCGCTGGCCACCGAGGAATTCTGGGAATGGGTGATGGAGCGCCGTTTCGCGGATGCCGGCGACGCCGCTACGCTGGCCACGGCGGGGGTGACCGTGGTGGACGACGTGGCCCCGTTTGAAGAAGCCAAATTGCGCATGCTCAACGGCAGCCACAGTGCCATGGCCTGTATCGGCGCGGTCGCGGGTTTACCGGTGGTCAGCGACTGCATCGCCGTGCCCGCCGTACGTGAGTTCGTGTTTGGCCTGATGACGTTCGAGGTGGGGCCGCAACTGCGGCGCGCCGATTGGGCCGGCTACCGCGATGCGCTGCTGGCGCGTTTTGCCAACCCCGCCTTGCGACACAGCGTGCACCAGATTGCCAGCGACAGCTCGCAAAAAATTCCGCAGCGCTGGCCGCCTTCGGTGGAGCATGCATGGCGCGCCGGACGGAGCGTTGAACGGCTGGCTTTTGCAGCGGCGGCCTGGATGCGTTACCTGCGCGGAATCGACGAAAGCGGGCATGAGTTTGCACTGCGCGATCCGATGGCGGGGCCACTGCGCGCCCTGGCCCTGGCGCATGCGGACAGCGCCGTGGCAACGGTTCAGGCGCTGGGCACGCAAAGGGCGATCTGGGGCGAGTTATTGGCCAGCAACACACGCTGGCTGGGTCAGGTGGCACATCACCTGGACCAGATCCTGCGTTTCGGAATGCTGAACGCACTGACGAAGCTCAACACGCGCTGCCGCGCCTGAAACACTGCCCTGCCTCACCATGAAAATCACCAGCGCCCGCGTTATCGTCTGCTGCCCCGGCCGCAACTTCGTCACGCTCAAGATAGAGACCGACCAAGGCCTCACCGGCATCGGGGACGCCACGCTCAATGGGCGCGAGTTGTCGGTGGCCAGTTACCTGAGCGACCACGTGATCCCCTGCCTGATCGGGCGCGACGCGCACCAGATCGAAGACATCTGGCAGTACCTGTACCGGGGCGCCTACTGGCGCCGCGGGCCGGTCACCATGAGTGCCATCGCGGCGGTGGACACCGCCTTGTGGGACATCAAGGCCAAGGCCGCCAACATGCCGCTGTACCAGTTGCTGGGTGGGCGCAGCCGTACCGGCGTGATGGTCTACGGCCACGCCAACGGCGCCGACATCGCGCAAACGGTGGATGAAGTGCTGCGCTTCAAGGAAATGGGTTACCTTGCCATCCGCGCGCAGAGCGGGGTACCGGGCCTGGACAAGGTGTACGGCGTAGGCAAGGGCACGGCGTTTTATGAACCGGCCGACGCCGACCTCCGGGCGAGCACGACTGGAGTTCCGAAAAATACCTGTTGCACACACCCCGGCTTTTCGAAGCCGTGCGCAACGCTACCGGGCCCGATACCCATCTGCTGCACGACGTGCACCACCGGCTGACGCCCATAGAGGCGGCCCGGCTGGGTAAATCACTGGAGCCCTACCACCTGTTCTGGATCGAGGACGCCACACCGGCCGAGAACCAGGAGGCCTTCAAACTCATCCGCCAGCACACCACCACGCCGCTGGCGGTGGGCGAAGTGTTCAACACTTTGTGGGACTGCAAGGACCTGATCCAGAACCAGCTGATCGACTACATCCGTGCCACCGTGGTCCACGCGGGGGGGATTACGCACCTGCGGCGTATCGCCGACTTTGCGGCCATGTACCAGGTGCGCACCGGCTGCCACGGCGCCACGGATCTCTCGCCCGTGTGTATGGGCACGGCGCTGCATTTCGATACCTGGGTACCCAACTTCGGCATCCAGGAGTACATGCACCACACCGATGCCACCAACCAGGTTTTCCCGCATGCCTACAGCTTCCAGGACGGCCTGATGCACTGCGGGGAAGCGGCCGGCCACGGCGTGGAGATAGACGAGAAGCTGGCCGCGCAGTACCCCTACCGGCGCGCCTACCTGCCGGTCAACCGGCTGGCGCACGACGGGACGCTATGGAACTGGTAGGGCAGCCGTAGAAACGCGCCGGGGCTACAACATCAGCGCCAGGCTGGCTTCCAGGTGTTCGGACGGCAGGCGCTTGAAGCCCGATCGCGCGAAGCGGTGCAGCCGGCCAACCGCAAACGCGGTCAATGCGGACGCCAGCACCAGCGTATCGACACTGGGCGTGGCCGAGCCATTGGCGTCGGCACCGCTGCGCAGGCTCTGCTTCAGCGCGGCTTCGATCTTGTCGAAAAACTGGTTCATGCGCTGTTGCAGGCGCTCGTTCTCGAACACCAGCGCATCACCCACCATGACCCGCGTCATTCCGGGGTTCTTCTCGGCAAACTGCAGCAGCAGCATCACCACCTTGGCCGCATTTCTGGCCCCGGCCCCGGGGTCTTCCGCGGATGATGTCGCCTGCTCGCGTTCGGCTATCTGGTTGACCAGGGAAAAAACACTGTTCTCGATAAATTCAATCAGGCCTTCGAACATCTGCGCCTTGCTGGCGAAGTGGCGGTACAAGGCGGCCTCGCTCACCGACAGGCGCGCGGCCAGCGCGGCGGTGGTGATACGCTCCGCGCCGGGCTGCTCCAGCATGGCGGCCAGCGCCTGCAGTATCTGCACCCTGCGCTCACCCGGCTTGGGCCGCTTGCGCGTCGCCGCGGGAACCTCACTAGGCACCTCGGCGGAACTGGGGCTGGTGTGGTCGTCTTGCATGGCGGCTGGGGAGTGAATTTTTATTCTCGCACACGGCACCCTAGGGTTTTACCGGAGCCGCAGCGGGGATCAGTGGGAGCGGATCATCGTCCCATAAGCCTGGTCGGTCAGGATTTCGAGCAGCAAGGCGTGCGGCACCCGGCCATCGATGATGTGCACCGCGTTGACGCCGCTCTTGGCGGCTTCGAGCGCCGAGGAAATCTTGGGCAACATGCCGCCATGGATGGTGCCGTCGGCGAACATCTCGTCGATGGCGCGCGCCGACAGGTCGGTCAACAGCTTACCGGCCTTGTCCAGCACTCCCGGGGTGTTGGTCAGCAAGACCAGTTTCTCGGCCGCCAGCACCATGGCCAGCTTGCCCGCCACCACATCGGCGTTGATGTTGAAACTCTCGTTGTTGTCGCCAAAACCGATAGGGCTGATGACCGGAATAAACGCGTCGTCCTGTAGCGCTTTGACGACGCTCGGATCGATGCTGACGATGTCGCCGACCATGCCGACGTCATGCTCCTTGGTCGGGTCCTTGTTGTCCACCATCTTGAGCTTTTGGGCGCGGATCATGGCGCCGTCGCGCCCGGTCAATCCCACCGCCTTGCCGCCGGCCTGGTTGATCAGCCCCACGATGTCCTGCTGCACCTCGCCGCCCAGCACCCACTCCACCACTTCCATGGTCTCGGCGTCGGTCACCCGCATGCCCTGGATGAACTCGCCTTTTTTGCCCAGCCGGTTCAGCGCGTTCTCGATCTGCGGGCCACCGCCGTGCACCACTACCGGATTGATGCCCACCAGCTTTAGCAACACCACGTCTTCGGCAAAGTCGGCCTGCAGGCCCGGGTCGGTCATGGCGTTGCCGCCGTACTTGATGACCATGGTCTTGCCGTGGAATTTGCGGATATAGGGCAGCGCCTGGGCGAGGATTTCCGCTTTGTCACGGGGGGCGATGGTGGCGGCTTCTGTCATGGCGTAGTGGGTCGGTTGGAGACAGGGCGCACAGTGGCGGCGGTCTGTGTTGCGGGTTTCAGGAGATCTCGCGCCGATTGTGCAACATCATCGGTGCTGCCGGCCTCACCAGGTGGTTTCCACCCGCTCCGCATAACCATGTACACAGGCCACCAGCACCGCCTTGATGGCCGCCACGTCGCTGTTCTCGACCGCCAGGCGCATGGCCTCGAGCTGCAGCTCCAGCGCCGGCCAGTCCAGGAATTCCTCGTGCGCTTTCATGATGCGCGGGTGGCTGGTGGGTGCGGGGTTGTCCCCGATCAGCAATTCCTCGAACAGCTTCTCGCCGGGGCGCAGGCCGGTAATGGTGATTGCAATGTCCCCATCGGGCGCTGCCTCGTCACGCACGCGCAGGCCCGACAACTCGACCATGCGCCGTGCCAGTTGCATGATCTTCACCGGCTCGCCCATGTCGAGCACAAACACCTCGCCACCGCTGGCCATGGCGGCGGCGTGCAACACCAGTTGCGCCGCTTCGGCGATGGTCATGAAATAACGCGTCACGTCCGGATGCGTCACCGTCAGCGGCCCGCCACTGGCCAGCTGCGAACGAAACAGCGGCACCACGCTGCCGCTGGAGCCCAGCACGTTGCCGAAGCGGACCATGCAAAAGCGCGTGGTTGCGCCGCCGTCCTGCGCCGACAAGGCCTGCAGCACCAGCTCGGCCATGCGTTTGCTGGCACCCATGACATTGGTCGGCCGGACCGCCTTGTCGGTGGACACCAGCACAAAATTCGCCACCCCGGCCTCCAGGGCGGCGCGCGCTACGTTAAGCGTGCCAAACACGTTGTTCACAATACCCTCGGCCGGGTTGCTTTCCACCAGCGGCACATGTTTGTAGGCGGCGGCGTGGTAAATGCAGCCCGGCTGGTAGACAGCGAATATCTCCTGCAGCCGGCGCAGGTTGCGCACGCTGCCCAGCAGGGGTACCACGTCTACCGGCAAATGCCTTGCGGCGCACAGGGCCTGCAACTCCTGGTGAATGCTGTACAGGCCAAATTCACTGTGGTCGACCAGCACCAGCTGGCGTGGTTTCTGCTGCGCGATCTGGCGGCACAACTCGCTGCCTATGCTGCCGGCCGCTCCGGTCACCAGCACCACCTGGCCGGCGATGGTGCGCGCCAGCACCGTGGGGTCAGGCGCCACGGTGTCGCGCCCCAGCAGGTCCTCGATATCCAGCTCGGTGAAGTCCTGCACCGCCACACGCCCGCTGGCCAGGTCCGACATGCCGGGCAAAGTGCGTATGTGGACCGGCACCGTGCTCAAACTCGCAATAATTTCGTTGCGCCGCGCACGCGATGCGCTGGGCAAAGCCAGCAGGATGTCGGTGACGGCACTGCGCTGCACCAATTCGGCAATTTGCCGCGGGCGGTATACCGTGGCGCCATTGATGCTGCGCCCGGCCTTGGACTCGTCGTCGTCCACGAAACCCACCAGCACGAATTGCCGGGCATTGGAAATCGCCGCAGCGGTCTGCACCCCGGCTTCGCCAGCCCCGTAGATCAGTACGCGGCCTTCCGAGGCGACGCGTTGGCTGCCGATACCGGCGAGCCAGAATCGCGCCAGGGCCCGGCTGCCGCCGACCAGAAGCAAGAAAACGATGGGTTGCAATACGCCAATGCTGCGAGGCACATTCGGCCAGCGCTGCCACATCAGGATCGCGAACAGTGCCGCACCGTACAACACCACCGCCTGCGATATTGTCAGCAATGCCGTGAGCCCGGTATAACGAAAGATGGCCCGGTACAGGCCAAAGCGGACAAACACCGGTACCGCCAACACAGGAACCAGCAGGTAGACACGCCACTGCGCATCGGCCGGCCAATGGGGCGTGTCCAACCGCAAGCTGAATGCCACCCAGGTGGCGATGATCGCCAGCGCCACGTCCAGCAAAACCACGGCGGCCTGCTTGCCAAACCGTGGCCAGGCCATCAAGCCTTTATGCATCGCCCGCCATCCCCTGAATTTCCTCGCCCAAGCCCGGCAACCGAATCTCCGATGGCAACCGCTGCGGCCGGTATCGCCAATTCAATTCCGGATGGCAAAGTCTTCCTTCGGCGTGCCCTGGCTTACCAATGTCGCCAGCCAGCGCGGCGTCAACCCGCGCCCGCTCCAGGTTTCACCGTTCGGGCCACGGTATTTTGCAGCTACGGTGGCGCCAGCCTTTTTGGCGGCTGTGCTTGTGCTCTTGGCCGGTGCCTTGGTCTTGGTTTTGGCTTTCCCGCCCCGGGTACTGGCTGCCTGCAGGTCTTTGGCAGTAATGCCAAACGCACGCATCGTGGCCACTATTTCCTGCACCGTCCTGTGAAACTCTTTTGCTTTTATGTCGTTGGCCTGCTTTTGAAGTTTCTCGATCTGACTTTGAATATCTATCAAATTGCCCATTGCTGCTTCCTTGAAATATGAAACCAGGAAAATCTCCAACGCTGTTTACCAGTCTTGGTACCCTGTATTCTAATGAGTTACATTGTCGCGCCTGGCTACCTTGACCGCAGTTAATACGAGTATTTTCAGGTCGAAAAAAAAGGACTGCTTTTGCAGGTATTCAACATCCAGCGCCACCTTGGCAGGAATTGGCAACTCGTCGCGGCCGTTGATTTGCGCCCAGCCGGTCAATCCGGGAACCAGCATATGTACACCGTGCAGCGTGCGCTGTTCAATGAGGTCATTCTGGTTGAACAGCGCCGGACGCGGGCCGACAAAACTCATGTCCCCTTTGAAGATACTCCATAGCTGTGGCAACTCGTCCAGGCTGCTTTTGCGTAAAAAGCCGCCAATCGGCGTCAGATACCTCTCGGGGTTTTCCAGTAAATGGGTTGCTACCGCCGGCGTGCCTAGCCGCATACTGCGGAACTTGGGCATCTTGAAAATACTATTGTTGCGCCCTACCCGGTCCGACCAATATAGTGCCGGCCCTCTGGATGTAAGGCGTACCAATAACGTAACCAAAAACACTGGCACGAGCAGAAAACATGCCGCAATGGCCGCCAGCAGCAGGTCAAATGTCCTTTTCATTTGTTCCCATAAACCGGGTCAAGGCGAGATATAACCATGAGGCTTCTTGACGATGGGAATCTTCATTAGCTGCCCAATGCGCCCAACAAGCTCAGAATCCCGCCACCGCGCGCCTCAGCCCATCTTCCACGGAAACAGGCGGCACCCAGCCCAACAGACTGCGGGCCTTGGAAATATCGACCTGCAAATTGCCACACAGGCGTTGCACGGCGTCTCCCCTGCCCAGCAAGCCAGCACCCGCACGCAGCGCCCACACCGGCACCGGGATGAGACGGGCAGGTACTCTGATTGCCCTGCCCAGGCCCTGTACAAGTTCGGTCGTGGAAAGATCGTGCCCATCACTCACCAGAAAAATCTGGCCGGCAGCGCCAGCATGGGAAAGGCAGGTGACGATCATATCCACCAGATTGTCAAGCGCAACCAGGCTGCGCCGATTGTGGATAGCACCAAGCGGCAGCGGCCAGCCACGTTGCACGGCGCTTGCGAGGGCGGCAAAGTTGGCTTTTACACCCGGGCCATACACCAAGGGCGGGCGAATGATGACCATTTCCATGCCGGTTTTCGCTTCCAGCGCGCGCAAGCCCAGCTCGGCCTCACTTTTGCTCAAACCATAGGCATCTTGAGGGCTGGGTGGATCGGCTTCGGTAAACGCATGCATCGGTAGTGTGTACTCGCCATTGACCTTGACTGAGCTGACAAACACAAAGCGTTTTACCCCCGACGCAGCGGCCTGCCGAGCCAGGTTCAGCGTGGCGGCCACGTTGACAGCGCGAAACGCAGCCAGCGGGTCGGTGGCCGCATCACGCATCACATGCACGCGGGCGGCCAGGTGAACCACGGTTGCGACCCCTGCAAGCGCCGCACCGAAATCGGCCGCGCTCCAAGGCTCGCCCACACACACCGCCGATATCGCAGGCGCCTGTGGTGGGGCCAGCGGTACACGAACCAGCGCCGACACATCGGCCCCTTGTGCCTGCAAGCGCCGCGCCAGGGCCGCACCTACGAAGCCGGTAGCACCGGTCAGCAAGGTTCTCAAATCGCCAAATCCCCGCGCATTACTGGCGCCAGACGGTACGATTGACGTAGCCGGTATAACTCAATACCACGCGCACGATCTTGGCCGACACGTCCGGGGCGACGTAATCCGGCACCTGGCGCCTGAGGCTGCCACTCGCATGCTGTTCGCACACCACGTGCACCGCCTCGAGTACTTCTTTGGGTTGGAGCCCACTCATGATCAGGATGCCTTCGTCCATACCTTCGGGGCGCTCGTGCGCATACCGGATGGTTACGGCCGCAAGGCCCAACAGCGAGGCTTCCTCAGTGATCGTTCCGCTGTCGGAAATTACGCACAGCGCCTGCTTCTGCAACATAACAAAGTCAAAGAAGCCAAAAGGCTTGGCGAAGTCCACCAGAGGATGAATGTCCACCAAGCCCAGATCGTCCAAGCGCTTGCGCGTGCGGGGGTGGGTGGAAACCAGCACCGGATAAGCATAGGCCCTGGCGAGAGCGTTGAGTGTTTCCACAAGGTCGCGCAAATTGGCCGGGGTATCGACATTTTCTTCGCGGTGCGCGCTGACGACAAAAAACTCCCGGGGCTTAAGGCCCAGCCGCTCCAATACATCCGACCTGTCAATCCGCGGCATGTAATGGCGCAGCACCTCGTGCATGTGGGAGCCCGTCTTGATAATGGTTTCCGGCCGGATACCTTCGGCAATCAAATAACGGCGCGCATGTTCGGTCAACACCAGGTTGATATCGCTCAGGTGATCAAGTACCTTGCGGTTGAGTTCTTCGGGTACACGTTGGTCAAAGCAACGGTTGCCCGCCTCCATGTGGAATACCGGTATTTTCCGGCGCTTGGCTGAAATAACGGCAAGGCATGAGTTGGTATCGCCGTAAAGCAGCACGGCGTCGGGCTGCTCCTGCTCCATCACCAGGTCGGACTTCATGATGACCTGGCCTATTGTCTGCGCCGCATTCTCACCCGCCGCACCCAGAAAATGGTCGGGCTTGCGGATTTCCAGGTCGTCAAAGAAAACCTGGTTCAACTCATAGTCATAATTTTGACCGGTATGGACCAGTACGTGTTTCACGTATTTGTCCAGTTCCGCAATAACGCGGCTCATCTTGATCAATTCAGGACGCGTCCCGACTATCGTCATTACCTTAAGCACCTAGCTTCTCCTGAATAAAATCCAGTTTGCCCAATAAGCCGATGACCTGCGCAATATCCAGACGCCGGGTGTTGTGCGAGGTGTAATCGTCCAGATGGGAGATTTTTTCCTCCCCGGAACTGAAATACTTGGCGTAATTCAGGTCGCGGTTGTCCGCTGGAATCCGGTAATACCCAACCATATCGTGTACCCGGGCCATTTCCTCGCGCGATACCAGCGTTTCATACAGCTTCTCGCCGTGGCGCGTGCCTATCGTCTGGATCGGGGCGTCTTGTCCGAAAATCCGCTGAAGTGCCTGTGCCAGATCAGCGACAGTTGACGCTGGGGCCTTTTGCACAAAAATGTCGCCCTGGTCCCCGTGCTCAAACGCATGCAGCACCAGGTCTACCGAGTCGTCAAGCGACATCAGGAAGCGCGTCATGTTGGGGTCCGTCACCGTCAAGGGCTTGCCGGCCTGCAATTGCGACACAAACAGGGGAATGACCGAACCGCGTGAAGCCATCACATTGCCGTAGCGGGTGGCACATAAGACCGTTTCGCCTTCGTTCTGCATACGGGCCTTGGCCACCATGAGCTTTTCCATCATGGCTTTGGATACGCCCATGGCGTTGATCGGATAGACCGCCTTGTCGGTACTGAGCAACACCACGCGCCCTACGCCCCGGGCAATCGCCGAGTTCATCACGTTCTCGGCGCCCAGCACATTGGTACGCACCGCCTCCATCGGGTAGAACTCGCATGAGGGAACCTGCTTGAGCGCCGCCGCGTGGAATACGTAGTCAACCCCTTTCATCGCCTGGTGAATACTGTCGTAGTTGCGAATGTCGCCAATGTAGAACTTGAGCTTTTCGTCGTTCAGCGCAATGCGCATTTCCTCCTGCTTTTTTTCGTCGCGGCTGAATATGCGGATTTCCCGCACGTCAGTCGACAAAAAGCGCTTTAGCACCGCGTGGCCGAAGGAGCCGGTTCCCCCGGTGATCATCAAGACTTTGTTGTCGAACATACGTGGAGCCTCAAGCGCGGGTATTCCGGTCTGCATGCATGGTTTCAATCAACTCGAGCCAGCCAGGAGCCACATAAGCAGTCGCACTGGAAAATCGTTCCGAATTCAGGGAGCGGTCCACGGCGAACTGCTGGTCCTCCGTGATCTGGATCACCTTGCCATACACGCGCGCAATTAGGTGCAGCAGGCTGTTCTTGTCAATCGGCTGTGCACCCACATGGTACAAACCCGTCAACTCGGGCCGGGGAATCACTACATCACGCACAACACGTGCAAACACCGTGTTGGGCAAGCCGGAGAAAATGGCGCGGGCATACCCCTTGCATTGCCCGTGGCGCGACAGGAACCATTCCAGCAGTCCATACGCGCTTTGCAACTCATGGCCAATGGTAGATGTCCGTAAAGTCACGGCATACGGGTAGTCCACTTCGCCCAGGGCTTTTGTTTTTCCGTACACATCCGTGGCATCCGTCAGATCCTGCTCGGAATAATTGCCTTGCGCCCCTGAAAAGACACAGTCCGTGCTCACATGGATTAACCTGGCATCCGACACGGCACACAGGTCAGCCATGCGATGCGGCAACAAAGCATTCAGGGCAATAGCCAGCACCGGGTCATCGGCTTCCCTGTGGTGCTTGGTCAGGCCGACGCAGTTCACGACAACGTCCGGCCGCGTCTGGGCGAATATACGTACCAGCGCGTCGGGCTTGTCAACGTCAATATCGGCGAGCAGCCGGTTCGCAATGGCCGGCTCAAAAAACTGCTTCGCGCCCTGGGACCGCACAGTTCCAAAAACCTGCCACTCCTTGCTCTCACTGAGCACGCGGACCATCGCACTGCCGATCATTCCGCTTGCACCAACCACCAAAACTTTCATCGATCCCGCCTTTGCTGCTGAACCGTCTCAAAATACCCAATCAGTTTATCCACGAGCTGGTCCCGGTCAAAGTGCGCCTTGAAGTAGCGCCGCCCATTTTCACCCAGCCTGGCGCGTTCATCGGGTGACATCCGGTAAAGCTTCAATACAGCATCTGCCAAGGCCCTGGCATCTTCCGCGGGTACGGCGAGCCCGGCGTCTGCCTCCATCACCAGACGGGCACCTTCACCGTTCATACACGCCAGAATCGGCCGCCCAACCGCCATATAGGCCTGCACCTTGTTCGGCACGGTGGCGGCAAATACCGGCAGATCGGCAAGCGTCACCAGCAGCACCGAGGCTTTTTGCATCAGCCCGGGCATGGTCTCGACCGGGAACCGGCCTGGAAGATGCAGATTTGTCAGGCCCCTTTTTTGTACCTGCTCCAGCATCCAGTCACGCCGGCTACCCTCGCCCAACACGACAAACCGGATTTCGCGATGTTCCTTCAACAGGGCCGCCGCCTCGACGATGGTCTCCACTGCCTGCCCGACCCCGATGTTGCCGGCAAACACAATCGGGAATCCCGTCGCCAACTGCGCGATCTTGGGCAAAACCATGTCGGGCGGATCCCCGAAGATGCGGTCGACCGAGTTCGGAAAATACACGACTTTCCTGCCCGGCGCCAATGCCGCAACCCGTGCTTCAAACGCCCGCGACTGCACCAGCAACAAGTCGGTGTGCCGGTAAATGAAACGCACGAGCTTTTCGACAACATGCAGGATGCGCGGGCTGCGCACATAACCGGTAGCCACCAGACTTTCCGGCCACAGGTCCTGCACCCAGAGCAGCACCGGGCAGCGCTTGATCCGGCCCAGGAACAAGGCCGGAATAGCCTGCAGAATCGGGGACGGTGCGTAGACAAAAATGGCATCGTAGGAGCGGGCATGAAGCATCCATGGTGCGAAAACCAGCCCGCTGACCACAAACGACAGGTAGTTCAAGGCTAGGCGAACGGCACTTTTGGTGCCCCTCGGCACCAGCGGCACGCGGTAGATGCCGGCGCCGGCCCATTGCTCGGTCTGGCAGCCCCAAGCACGGTAGCCGTCAAAAACCACGCCTTCAGGGTAGTTGGGTTTACCGGTCAGCACGTCCACCTCGATGCCGCGCCCCACCAGAGACTGGACCACGTGGTTGATCTGAAACCCTTCCGGCCAGAAGTACTGGGACAGTACGAGAACACGCACCTCTCAGGTTCTCCCTGCAGCTTTTGCATCGATGAGCCGTTGGTACAGACCGGATACGATCCGGGCGTTTTTCGCAATGCTGAAATGCTCCGTGGCCCACAACTTCGCCTGCCGGCCCAAGGTTTGGCGCAAGGGTGCATCGGTTATGAGTTTTTCAAGTGCGTCCGCCAGAAGCACCGGGTCCGGGCGCGGTATTGCCAGGCCGGTCACGCCGTCCACAATGGCATCGGGCACCGGGTTGGACACTGCCACAACACTGGGGATTTCAAAACATGCGGCCTCGAATACTGGCCGGCCGGCCGCATCCAGGTGGGACGGGAAACACAGGATGTCGATACCCGGAAGAATCTGGCGAACATCCTTGACCAGACCCAGCAGACGCACGTGGTTCTGCAGCCCGTACGCCCTGATGCGGCGCTCCAGTTCGGATCGAACATCCTCGGAAAACCCCATCATTTTCAGCACGGCAGATTTCAGACCGGCCGCTTCCCTGGCGTTCTCGCCCGCGATCAAAAACTCCGCGTCCCGGTTACGTTCTTTCACCAGAATGCGGGCAGCCTCCACAAACTCATAGACGCCTTTCAAACGCACCAGTACGCCCAGCATGGCAATCGATGGCCGCGTGTTGCACGGCCTTTCAAGCGCCCCGTCGGCGGACTCAGGCTCCAGATTCAAACCATTGTGAACCACCGTCAGCGGCAAATCTGCCGCCAGCGTGTTGGCAACCGTGTGATCGATGGCAATTACCGCATCGGCATGTTGGCGCAGCGCATACGAAATCCAGCGTGTGCGAAGCCCCGCGCCGACACCGCGCTGCAGTGACCGGACATGCACGACCAAGGGGAGCTTGAACCAGCGTTTTGCAAGCAGCCCCAGCGGTAACAAGGTGATTTCGTTGATGTGGATCAAGTCATAAGCGTTGTGCCTCAGGCGCCACAAGGCAAGCAGGGAAAACGGCATCAAGTACAGCTCACGCAACAAGATCACCCAGCGCAGACGGCGGTAGTAGCTGTACCGCGTATTGTCAAACTGGCTCAGCCCCTTGACAGCAAACACCTCCATCCGGGCCTGCGCAAAGGCCGCGCTGGCCGACCCCAGCGGCGTCAGCACGCTGCCCTGCACCCCGGCTTGGCGAAGCTGTTGGTAGAGCTCGATCAGGCTCTTGGAAGCGCCGCCGTAAGCAGGAGAAGGATGAAGGTACAGAACCCGCATGGTCAGCAGGTTCTCTTGTGCCAGTGCACGAAATTTATCCAGCGCCACACCACCCAGCTGAACGGCTTGGCGCCCGCCATGATCTGGTCAAACTCCTTGAGTATTTCTGCCTGGTTCAGGAATGGCAGCTCCAGATCGTCGCTCAACCAACCCCTGACCGTATCCGCAATAGCGGCAATCCACTGCTTCTCGGGTGTGGCAAAGCCGATCTTGTCGCGCCGGTCCAGAATTGCATCGGGAACAATGCCGCGCATGGCCGCGCGAAAGATGCTCTTGGTTTCCCCGCCGGCCGAGATCAAATAGTGTTCCGGCAGCGACAGCAGGAACTCGACCATATCGATGGTCAGGAACGGAACCCGGCTCTCGACTGAAAACCGCATGGAGTTGCGGTCTCCATGCCGCAACAGGCCGGGCAGGCCTTTTTGCGTCAGCGAGGCCGCCAGCTCCGACACCACGCGCCGGCCCCGCAGGCTGGTGCCAGCACTGTCTTGCGCGCAGGTGAGCCGTACACCGGCCTCTTTCAAAGCGCCGGCGTTGAGCCATGGTGGCGAATCGGACATGCCGTTCAAGCGTCGCAATGCCGCATGCAAAGGGCCGCTGGTCATCTGGTTCGCAAGCCGCTTGAGCCCCTCGATACGGCTCCTGCCCGGCCACTGCGCCCAGCGGTCCAGAAAGCGCCATGCATCCAGGTAGCGGCCTTCGTCCAGCAGGCTTCTGAGCCTCTGGCCGGGGTAGCCGTTATAACCCGCCACCGCCTCATCCACACCCTGGCCATCCAGCGTGACCGTGATGCCGTGCTCGCGGGCGCTCCGGTACACGCAGTATTGCGCGTAGATGCTGGTGCTGCCAAACGGCTCACCCTGCGCGCAAAGAAGATCATCCAGGTCCGCCACCAGGTTCTCCGGGCCCAGCACGATCTTGTGCGCCGTCGCCCCCACATGCCGGTTGACCTGGTCCACCCAGACCTCTTCCGACACCGAGGACCCGCTGGCAATGTAGCTGAAGGTGTTGATGGGCAGATCGGGCTCCACCAGCCGCATCGCACACACAATGGCGGACGAGTCAATGCC
>JANLPN010000339.1:0-9584 GCA_031367285.1 Betaproteobacteria bacterium
GGCTGCGCGCTCTGCTGCCGGAACTGCTGGCGTTCCAGAACCCGGACGGCGGCTTTTGCGATGAGCGCGACGGGCCGGGCGTGGCCCCACGCCTGCAGGACGGCTGGGTGCGCGGCTACCAGGAGCCGCAGGGCCTGTCGAATACCTTCGCCACCTGGTTCCGCTGGATCGCCATCGCCATGATTTCCGACTGCCTGTGGAGTGGCTGGGCGCCGTTTGCGGGCGGCTGGCACTTCCGCCGCATGGTTGGCATAGGGTATTACCAGCAACGTGTTGTGCGGGCCTCTGCACCATGAACGTCAAAGAACTTCCCGCCGACCCGTTTGCCCACCTGCATGACGAAGACTATGGCCAGCCTTACGACCGCCTGGCCATTACGCACGAGACGCTGGTGGCCATTGGTGGACGACCCACCGAATCATTGAACGGCCCCTGGTTTTTCACGCTGGACCGGTTCGACGAAGGCCTGCGGCAGAAGTGGTTTGCCGACACGCCGCTGCCTGCCATCGAATGGCCGCGCCCCCGCGACTACGATGCCGGCCAGGGGCTAACCCTGGACGTACCGGGCTGCTGGGCGGCACAACGCCGCGAGTGGACTTTGTATGAAGGCGGCGCCTGGTACACCCGGGTGCTGGACCACCACCATCCCGACCCGGCGCGGCCACGCACCGTGCTGCGTATCGGTGCGGCCAACTACCAGGCCCGCATATTCCTGAACGGCGTTTTCCTGGGCAACCACCGGGGCGGCTCGACCCCTTTTTGCATCGAGTTGACGCCGCATCTGCAGCCCGGCGCGAACCGTCTGCAGATCCAGGTGGACAACCAGCGTGCGCGCGACCGTGTGCCGATGAACCATTTCGACTGGTTCAACTACGGCGGCATCTACCGCGAGGCGCTGCTGCTGCATCTGCCGCCGGTCTTTATCCGGGATGCGTCGGTGCAACTGCTGCCCGACGGCAGCTACTCCAGACTTGCCGTGGATATCAGCCTGTCCGACGCCGTGGATGGCGTGGCCGGGCTCTCTATCCCCGAGCTGGGCATCACGCACGCGATTCAGGTCCGAAGTGGCAGGGCGCAGTGCGTATTGCAGGCCAGTCCCGAACTCTGGTCCCCGGCCAAGCCGCGCCTGTACGCGGTAACTTTCGGTTTCGCGGACGACGTGGTGCTGGAGCGCATCGGCTTTCGCGAAATCCGGGCTCAAGGCCAGCAGATACTGCTCAACGGCGCCCCGATCTACCTCAAGGGCATCTGTGTCCACGAAGACGATGTGCTGCTGGGCAAGGTATCCACGCCGCAGGACGTGCGCCGGCGTTTCGCCGATGCCGCCGCGCTGGGCTGCAACTTTTTGCGCCTGTCGCATTACCCGCACCACGAACACGTGGCGGAAATCGCCGACGAACTGGGCTTTCTGCTGTGGGAAGAGGTTCCCGTCTACTGGGCCATAGACTTCCACAATCCGGCCACCCTGGCCGATGCCAACAACCAGTTGCTGGAGCTGGTGCGGCGCGACCGCAACCGCGCCTCGGTGATTTTGTGGGGCGTGGGCAACGAGAACGAAGACAGCGACGCGCGCCTGGCCTTCATGCGCCACCTGGCGCACAGTGCCAAGGCCGCGGACCCGACCCGCCTGACCGGTGCTGCCTGCCTGATCAACCGCGAGAAGTTCTGCATCGAAGACCGCCTGACCGACCACATCGACGTAATTGGCATCAACGAATACTTCGGCTGGTACGAGCCCGACTTCTCGGGCTTGCAGCGTTTGCTGGCCGCGTCCGCACCCGACAGGCCGGTCATCGTCAGCGAGACCGGCGCCGATGCATTGGCCGGCAACCACGGTGCGGACTCGGAGTTTTTCACCGAAGAATGCCAGGCACGTATCTACGAACAGCAGATTGCTCACCTGGCACACGCGCCGTATATCTGCGGCATGACGCCGTGGCTGCTGTACGACTTCCGCTCCGAGCGGCGGCAAACCGTATTCAACCAGGGCTTCAACCGCAAGGGGCTGATCGCGCAGGACAAAAAGACCCGCAAGCTGGCCTTCGAGGTACTCGCCGGGTACTACCGGGGTCTGGGCTAAATGTCTTGAATCCCGAGCGACGCCCCGGATGATGAAAGAAACTTTCACATGCCTGCCGTAGTTGCCCTATTGACAGACTTCGCCGATGTGCGTATTCTGTATACAGACTTCAAAGCCGTGTATGCCTGCAGAACTCGTCCGAATAGAAAGCGCGCCCGACCTGGTGGACCAGGTCTACCGCGCATTACACGACGCCATCAGCGAAGGGTCGCTCGCGCCCGGCGAGCGCATTACCCAGGAGGACATCGCGGAAAAGCTGGCCGTGTCGCGCCAGCCGGTATTGCAGGCCCTGCGCCAGCTGCGCCGTGACGGTTTCGTGCTGGACGCGCCGGGGCGGGGCGTCTTGGTGGCGCCGCTGGACGTAGCCTGGATGGGCAAGGTCTACCAAGTGCGCGGCGCGCTGGATGTGCTGGCCGCCCGGCTGGCGGCCGGGTTTCACTTTCAGGTCGATCCGAAGCTGATCGAGCAGGGGCGCAAAGCCACGCGCGGCAAAAACGTCAAGGCCATGATCGATGCCGACCTGGCTTTCCACCACGCGATCTACCAGGCATCGGGCAATCCGCTGATCGAACAGATCACGCAACAGCACTGGGGCCATTTGCGCCGCGTCATGGGCGCCGTATTGCAGTCGTCGCGCCAGCGCGCCACCGTATGGGACGAACACGAGGCCATCGCGAACGCCATTGCGAATGGCGAGGCCGATCATGCCGCCGCTCTGATCGACCACCACAGCCGGCAGGCCAGCGACAACCTGGCCTCGCGGCTGACCCAGGTGCTGCAGGTCAAGACACCGCAACAGCAACAGGTTCAATCACGCAAGGCCTAGGCCTATCTTTTTATTTGACAGGAGACAACCCACCATGAAACTCACTCCCCAGCAACACGCGGATTTCGAACGCGACGGCTACCTGTTTTTCCCGGGCTTGTTCACACCCGGGGAAACACGTAGCTTGAACGATGCCGTGCCCGAGTTGTACAGCCGCCGCGAGGCCTACAACGTGCGCGAAAAAGGCAGCGACGCCGTGCGCACCAACTTCGCGGCGCACATGGTCAGCAAACCTTTCGCCACGCTGGCGCGGCATCCGCGCATGATCGAGCCGGTGCAGGATCTGCTGGGTGAAGATCTCTATATGCACCAGTTCAAGATCAACGGCAAGATGGCCTTCGAGGGCGACGTATGGCAGTGGCACCAGGACTACGGCACCTGGCTCAACGACGACATGATGCCGACCGAACGCGCCATGAACGTGGCGATCTTTCTGGACGACGTGAACGAATACAACGGACCCTTGATGTTCATCCCGGGCAGCCACAAAAAGGGCGTGGTGAATGCCAGACACGACCTCACCACCACCAGTTACCCGCTGTGGACCGTGGACAACGCGCTGATCACCCAACTGGTGGAACGCGCCGGCGGCAAGCAGGGCGGCATCGTGAGCCCCAAGGGACCGGCGGGATCGATGATCCTGTTCCATAGCTGCCTGGTGCATGCATCCACCAGCAATCTGTCGCCCTGGAACCGCGTGAGCGTGTACCTGAGCCTGTGCGCCGTGTCCAACCACATCCGCCGCCACAAACGCCCGGAATACATCGCGCACCGCGACTTCACGCCCATCGCCTGCCTGCCGGATGATTGCCTGCGGAGGGACTATGCCGTGCAGACGCCCTGGAAAGACGGCCTGCCCGCCAGCGCCATGCAGACCACCTCGGTGCCCTTAGCCGAAATGAAGCAGGCGGCATGAATTTATATACCAAACTCCAGCAGCGCGCGGCGGACAACAAGCCGATTCGCATCGGCCTGATTGGCGCCGGCAAGTTCGGCTCCATGTACCTGGCCCAGGTGCCGCGCACGCCAGGTGTGCATCTGGCGGGTATTGCCGACCTGTCCCCCGACGGCGCGCGGGCCAACCTGGCGCGCGTGGGCTGGAAGGTCGAACAATCGCAAGCGCCATCCCTGGACGCCGCGCTCAAAGCCGGCACGACGTTTATCGGCGACGACTGGCAGGCGCTGGTGCGGCATCCCGGCATCGACATCATCGTGGAGTGCACCGGATCGCCGGTGGCTGCGGTGGACCATTGCCTGGAGGCGTTCGCGCATGGCAAACACGTGGTAAACGTCACCGTGGAGGCCGATGCGTTCTGCGGTCCCTTGCTGGCGCGCAAGGCGGCCGAGGCAGGTGTGATCTATTCGCTGGCGTTCGGTGACCAGCCGGCATTGATTTGCGATCTGGTGGACTGGGCGCGTACCTGCGGCTTCCCGGTAGTGGCGGCGGGCCGTGGCCACAAATGGCTGCCGCATTTTTCGGAATCGACGCCCGATACGGTCTGGGGCTACTACGGCCTCAGCCCCGAACAGGCGCAGCGCGGCGGGCTCAACCCGAAGATGTTCAACAGCTTTCTGGACGGCTCCAAACCGTCCATCGAAAGCACGGCGGTCTCCAACGCCACCGGTCTGGGTGTGCCAAGCAACGGCTTGTTGTACCCACCGGCCAGCGTGGAAGACATTCCTTTCGTGACGCGGCCGATCAGCGAAGGCGGTGTGCTGGAACGCAAGGGCATGGTGGAAGTGATTTCCTCGCTCGAAGCCGACGGCCGCACGATACCGTACGACATCCGCATGGGCGTGTGGGTCACGGTCGAAGCCGAAACCGAGTACATCAAGAACTGTTTCGAGGAATACAACGCCCATACCGATCCGAGCGGGCGCTACTTCACGCTCTACAAACGCTGGCACCTGATCGGCCTCGAAGTCGGTGTGTCGGTGGCCAGTGTGGCCTTGCGCGGTGAACCTACGGGCGTAGCGACCGGCTGGAATGCCGACGTGGTGGCCACCGCCAAACGCGATCTGCAAAGCGGGGAAATACTCGACGGCGAAGGCGGCTACACGGTGTGGGGCAAGCTGCTGCCGGCCGAAACATCGATGCGCATCGGCGGGCTGCCGCTGGGCCTGGCACATGGCGTCAAGCTGGTGCGCCCGGTCCGGCAAGGCCAGTGCTTGAGCTGGGCCGACGTAGCCATCGATACCGGCACGCACGCCTACAAGGTGCGCCGCGAGATGGAAAACCTGTTCGCCACGCCGCTGCGCCGGGTGGCATAAATATAAGCGCGCGTTATCCCGATGTACGTTTCTTTCACGTTAAAAGGAAACAAATCCCAGACTCCGGCTGGCACGGTGCTTGCGCAAGCTGACCTATGGATCAGCTTGATTGGTCAAAATTTGATTCCCTAAACCGCAGCGTAGCTGTGGGCACAACTGCGGTCCCGGCGGAATTGTGCAAACTGCGCGCGTGCGGTGCACCTTTCCCCCCGACGGTGCATGCAGCGCCAACCCAAAGCCCGGCAGGCACCAATATCTTCAGGCGAGCTGAAATGAAACAGCCCCCATCTCACTTCGTTCGCGGCCCCCGAGGGGCTGAGTGCCGCGGCTCCGAGCCTGCTCGCGCAGGCTTGGACGGCATGAAGAGCGGCTGCGTCTCGCAGCCGTGCGGTCTGCAAGACCTCAGTACCTTCGGCACGGCCGGGCGGTACTGGGATGCACGGGCTCGTTGTCTACTGCCACCCGGTCGAAACCAGCTTTCATGCAGCCCTGCACCAGGAGGTATTGGGTAACCTGAAAGCCGCCGGCCACACGGTGGACGACTGTGATCTGTATGCCGAGGGCTTCAACTCCATGACCATCGGGAAACCGACGGCCAACTACGCGGCGGCGCGGCTCGCGGGGATTTCGTGTTTGTGAGTGGTGTGGTGGCGGTAGACCCGGCTCGTGAAGCGATTGTGCAAACTTACGAAGAGCATCCAGCACATGCGCTGGATGCCCTGCGCGGCATTGGTTATGTGACCGGGCAGATGACGGTGGACATCTACGAAACACCGGCCGTGGCGCAAAGCTGGTTCGTGCTGGAGCATATCCGCCAGCTGGCGGCTGAACACGGCGGGGCCATGTCCGATGTGGTCAAGCTGGTGCAGTACTTTCGCGACCTGCGCCACTACCCGTTCTACAACCGCGTGCGCGGCCTGTTCTATCCGGCTGAGCAGCCCGCCAGCACGGTGGTGGAGGTGTCGCGTTTCATGCCCGGTGACAGCACGCTGATCGAAGTCGAAGCCACCATGTACCTGCCGGTGGGCAAACAAGCATGCTGAATACCCCACGGGGTCAGCCGCGCGCCAATGGCATACAAGAACTACCCCTGGGATCATCGCGATGGGTCTTCTGATACGTAATGCCACGGCCATGCTGACCGGCCTGCCCGGTGCGCAAGCGCGGCACGCGGGCCCGGACATACGTGTGTCGGGCAGCCGCATAGAGGCCATAGGCCAACTTGCGCCACTGCCTGGCGAACCGCAAATCGATGCCACCGATTGCGTGGTCTACCCGGCCTGGGTCAACACCCACCACCACCTGTTCCAGTCGCTGCTCAAGGGCGACCCGTTTGGCATCAATGCCACGTTCACGCCCTGGCTGGCTGCCACCCCCGTGCGTTTGCGCCCGCTGCTGGACGAACCGCTGTTCCGCCTGGCGGCCCGTATCGGTCTGGTGGAACTGGCCTTGTCGGGCTGCGCCACGGTGGCCGACCACAACTACCACTACTTTCCCAATATGCCGTTCGACAGTTCGGCCGTGTTGTTCGAGGAGGCGCAGGCGCTGGGCCTGCGTTTTGTGTTGTGCCGCGGCGGTGCGACGCTGACGCGTTTTACCGGTGGTGACGTGCCGCAGGCCCTGCGGCCCGAGACATTGAATGCCTATGTGTACGACATTGAACGGCTGGCGGCGCGTTTCCACGACAGCGCGCCGGACGCCATGCAGCGCATCGTGGTGGCCCCGACCACGCCGCCCCATTCGATGCGCCCGCAGGAGTTGCGCGAGTGCGCGGCACTGGCCCGCAAGCTGGGCCTGCGGCTGCATTCGCATCTGTCGGAGACCGTGGCCTACCACGACTACGTACACGCCGAGCACAGCATGACCCCGGTGCGTTTTTGCCAAAGCGTGGACTGGCTGGTCAGCGACGTATGGTTCGCGCACCTGGTCAAGCTGGACCCGGACGAGATCGCGCTGCTGGGCGCCACCGGTACCGGCATCGCGCACTGCCCGCAAAGCAATGGGCGCCTTGGCAGCGGTATCGCGCCGGTGCGTGCGCTGGGGAACCGCAGGCGGCGCCAAGGTGCTGGGCCTGCCGGCCGTGGGCACGCTGGAGGTCGGCCAGGCAGCGGACATCGCCGTTTATTCGCTGGCCCATGACCCGCGTTACTTTGGCCTGCACGACCCCGCCATTGGCCCTGTGGTCAGCGGCGGCGCGGCGCATCTGAAAACGCTGCTGGTGGCCGGCCGCGAGGTGGTGCGCGACGGCGCGATTGCCGGCCTGGACCTGGCCGCTCCGGGCCGCGAGGCACGCACGGCGGTGGCAAAAATTATCGCGGCCGTCGCCTGAGATTTGCGCTTGCCGTGTCTGGCCAGAAGGAACGCAGCCTATTAGGCGTTCAAGCCTGTCTTTAGCCACCCAGCAACCTGGACAGCCCGGCGCGGACAACTGCCATATCCCCCGCGGACAGCTTGCCCAATTTCCCCCGCACCAGACGGTGGTCCAGCGTGAAAAGCTTGAAGCGCACCATGGACGGCGCGGGCAAACCGGCGTCAGCAAGGTCGGTGAGCACGCAGTCAAGCGGCCACGGTGCATTCGACTGCGAGGTAATCATGGCCATGACCGAATGGCCAGCCGGGGTGTTGAAGGCCGAGGGATCCGAGAGCACGACCGCAGGACGATTCTTGGTGGCGTTGCGATCAGTAAACGGGAAGGGCACGCGTACCACCGCATAACGGTCAAAGCCCACGGTAGGCCTCCTCGTCCGCGGCCCCGGCCCACTCCGTCAACGTTCCTTCGACGGCGCGCATGTACTCTATGTCCATTGGCTGAACACGACGCACGGTCGCCGTGCCATCGGCCCCGACTTCCCAGGCGATCAGGTCGCCGGGCGAGACCTTCAGGGCGGCGCGAACCTCCTGCGGAATGGTGGTTTGACCTTTGGCCGTGATTCTTGCAACAGCAAGCATTGCTATCCTCCGGTAAGGATATCCTTACTTCCCTACTTTACTGCAATTCGTCCGCAAGGCTCCGCATAAGGCGGCGGCTGATCGTGCCCGCCCAGCCAGCGCCTGCACCAGTTCCGTCCCGGCTTGTCAGCCGCCCACGCGGTTGGGGGCACGCCAGGAGCGCTCGAAGGGCAGCCGCCAGGCGTGCGGCGCGATAAGCTGGTGGATGGATTTGGGGCCCCAGGAGTCCAGCGGGTACAGGCGCACCGGCGGCGGGGCCTCCAGCAAGTGGGTGGACACCTGCCACAGGCGCTCTATGCCTTCGGCCGTGGTGAACAGGGTGCGGTCGCCGCGCATGGCGTCCAGGATCAGGCGCTCGTAGGCTTCGAGCACCTCGCCCATCAGCCCGGTGTCGTGCATGGCGAACTGCAGGCTCAGCTTGTCCAGCCGCATACCCGGGCCAGGGCGTTTGCCGTAAAACGACAGCGACATTTTCGAGGCGTCGGCCAGGTCGAAGGTCAGGTGGTCCGGGCCTTGCGCACCCACGCCTGAGCCGACCGGGAACATGCTTTTGGGCGGCTCGCGGAAAGCGATGGAGATGATGCGCTGGCCTTCGGCCAGGCGTTTGCCGGTACGCAGGAAAAACGGCACGCCGGCCCAGCGCCAGTTGTCTATAAAACACTTCAGGGCAATAAAGGTTTCGGTCTCCGACTCCGGGTCCACGCCCTCCTCGGACCGGTAGCCGGTGTATTGCCCGCGCACCACATCGTGCGGCTGGATCGGCAACATGCTGCGAAATACCTTGTTTTTTTCTTCGCTGATGGGCGCAGGCTCCAGCGCCGTGGGCGGCTCCATGGCCATGAAGGCGAGTATCTGGAACAGGTGCGTCACCACCATGTCGCGGTAGGCGCCGGTCTGCTCGTAGAAACCGGCGCGTTTGCCCAGGCCGAGCGTCTCTGGCACGTCGATCTGCACGTGGTCGATGAAGTTGCGGTTCCAGATCGGCTCGAACAGGCCGTTGGCGAACCGGAACGCGAGTATGTTCTGCGCCGGCTCCTTGCCCAGGAAGTGGTCGATGCGGAAGATCTGGTCTTCGGCGAACACCTCGTGCAGATTGCCGTTCAGCGATACGGCGCTGGTCAGGTCGGTGCCAAAGGGTTTCTCCATGACGATGCGCGAGCGCTCAACCAGCTGCGCCTCACCCAGCATACGCACCGCAGGCAAGGCTGCATTGGGCGGGACACTCAGGTAGTGCAGCCGGCGGCACTCGCCCTTGAAGCTTTGCTCGGCCTTGTCTACCGCAACTTTGAGCGCCTCGACGCCCGAGGCCAGGGGCACATAGTCCAGGCTGCGGGCAAAGGCGTCCCAATCGGGCTCGGTCACCTTGCGGCTGGAGAACTCGTCCAGCGCGGCCCGCGCTATTTTGCGAAAGCCCTCGATATCGATGTCGTCCAGCGATACGCCGATGATGCGGCAGCC
>JANLPN010000349.1:0-7568 GCA_031367285.1 Betaproteobacteria bacterium
CTGCATGATCGCCAGCAGGTTGTCGGCATCGCGCAGTTTGGCGATGTGTTCAAGCGGGTCGTCCCGCACCAGCAGCAGGTCGGCCAGGTAACCCTCGCGCACCTGGCCCAGGCAGTCGCCCCTGTCCATCAGCTCGGCGCCCCATTGCGTCGCCGCCTTGAGCACGTCCTTCGGGTCCCAGCCAAACAGCTTCACGAACAGCTCCAGGTCGCGTGCGTTGTCGCCGATCGGGTTCCATGGAAAGCCGTAGTCCCCGCCCGGCAACACCCGGATGCCGCGTTTGCGCATCTGGTCGTAGACCGCCACGTTGCGCTCTATCGCGTCCAGGAAACCCGCCGCCCGGACCTTCTCCGGCGTGAAACCAAAGGCCTCACCCAGATAGGCCTTGGCGTACACAATGCCGATGGCCGGCGCCACGAACATATCGTGTTTGCGTGCCTCCACCAGGTCCAGCGCTTCCTGGTCGGCATAGGTGCAGTGGTAGACGATACGCACGCCATTGCGTGCAGCGATCTTGACTGCCTCGGCCGCCTGCGCATGGGCCGCCAGCCAGACGCCGGACTCGCGTGCCTGCTCGAACGCCGCCGCCACTTCCGGCTCGGTGTATTCAACCACCTGGGAACCGCTGGTGCCAAACGCGTCGTCACCGGACAGCAGCAGCTTGATTGACTGGACGCCGTCCTTGGCCATGGTGTTGATAAACGTGCGCAGCGCCTCCGGCCCGCTGCGTTGTTTGTCGGCATGGGCGGGGCGCTCGAAGGTGGAGGGAATCAGCCGAGGTCCGGGCAAGTAGCCGCCGTCGATCTCCTTCTTCAGCGCCACCTCGAAACGTGGCCCCTTGGACCCGGCGGAATAGGCGCTGGTGAATCCGTGGTCCAGGTAGACGCGGGCGTTGTAGGCGGTAATCAGCAGGTTTTCTTCCGGCGGCAAGACGCGTTCGCGGATGATGCGATTACGCGACGATGCAAATGAGAGATGGGCGTGCGACTCGATCAGCCCGGGCATCAGTGTGGCGCCGCTGCCGTCGATGCGGCTGGCGCCGTCGCAGGTGATGGGTGTGCCGGCCGGCGCGACGCGGGTGATGCGTTGGCCTTCGACGAGTACCTCACCGGGAAAACATGCGCTGCCGCTGCCATCGAAAATCGAGACGTTGGTGAACAGGGTGGCGGACGCGGTATTCATACAACTACTCTAGCCGTCGCAAAGCAGACCCGCGCACCGGCAAACGCAAAGCTGCCATGCGCAAATCGCAGGCCACCCGGCCGCCCGCAGCGTTCCCCTTTACCAGCCCAGCGCTTCCGCAGGCACAAAAATGCCGTGAAAACCTTCGTGCAACCGGCACGGGAACTTGACCGTTGCCACCGGGCCACGGTCGATATGGGCCGCATCCAGAATGACCAGGTCGGTCCGGTTCTCGGCGCGCCGGCCCACCATGGTGAGCAGCCAGCCATCACCCTCGGGGGCATCGGGGCCTTTCGGAACAAAGCAGGGCTCTTCGGGCGCCGAGTTCGGGCCGGCGTAGTAAAAGCGCAGCGCGTCCGTGGCCTCGTCGAAGTGGCCCAGGCAGGTGAAGGGCGGCCCTTTGGGCCCCATCTCCAGCATCGGCCCGAGCTGGGTGTTGCTGGTGCCGAAGTAGAAGTGGCGTGCGCGCTGCATGGCGTAGCGCGGGTCGATCACCGGCATTTCGCCTACGTGGTTGATCAGGCGTTTGATGGTGAACTTGTCTTGCGGGTTGGCGAGGTCGAACGACCAGCGCTCACCAAACGGGGGTTTTTCTTTCGCTTGAGGATTGTGCAGGTCGGGAAACTGGCTCAGCCAACCCGAGCCGGTGATGAAATGGTCCAGATGCAGCACCGTGCCTTCTTCCCAGGCGTTGAAGGTATGTGTCTGCATTGCCACCAACGGGCAGGTGTACCAGCGTATTTCCCTCACGCCGGCCGAGCGCGGGATGATGCCCACCATAGTCTGTTTGGTCGAATCCCAATGGAAGAAGGGCTCGCCGCGTTGCACCCGCTCCCAGTCGTTGACCATCGGGCAGATGGTGAAGGCAATGAAGTTGCGCGACACGTGGAAGTCGTGCACCATGGACGGATAGGGCGCTTCGAACACTTCGGTGCGGGTGATGTGCCCGGCGGCCGAGATGGTGTAGATCTCGATGTCCCGGCTGTCGTGGCCGGGCGTGTTGTAGGCAAAGGCGATGGCTTCGCCACTTTGCGGGTCCAGCTTGGGATGGGCGGTAAAGGTCCGGCTGCCCAGCTTGCCGTGGAAGTCCCACAAGCCCCGTGTTTCCAGGGTGTGCGGGTCAAGCTCCATCGGGCGCTGCGACTCCTTGAGCGCGTACAGTTTGCCGTGGTGCCACAACAGCGACGTGTTGGCCGTGCCACTGCTGCGCCCGAGAACGCTGGGGTCGTCGGTGAACGGGTTGCGGTAGGCGCCAAACAGCGCCCGGCGCGCCTTGCGCTCCAGCTCAAACTTCTCGGTGCGCACATAACGCGTCTTCAGGTCGGCATGGCCGTTCTCGAAACGCACGCGGTGCACCATGCCGTCGCCGTTCAGGAAGATGTCTTTCCCCAGCAGCGGTGGGTACTGCGGGTCGGCGCTGTTGCGGTAGTAGGCGCCCTCCAGGCCCGGCGGGATCCGCCCTTCGACCTCCAGGTCGTACACGTCGGCTTCTATCCTTACCGGGGCGGAATAACCGCGGTAGATCAGCTGGTCGGGAAACTTCAGTCCGGCCTGCACGGTATCGGTCGGGTTTGCGGTGCTGGTGGTGGTCATGGTGCAGGTCGGGTTCAGGGGTTTCAGACAAACATCTTCAGCACACCCAGCGCCGTAGGTGGGCGAGGGATAGAGAACTTCACCGTTTTCCAGTCGTCGGCCGCCGGGCGTTCCAGGCAGCGCTGGTGCCAGTCGCGCATGCGTGGCCAGGTGTCCAGCGTGATGCCGCATTGCGGCGCCAGGTCCATCACGCTGGCTACATTCAGGTCGGCCACCGTGAATTGCCCGCCCAGCAGGTAGGGCTGCTCCGCCAGATGGGCGTCTAGCACCTTGAAGGGCCGGTCGAGCTTGGCGATTGCCATTTGCGCCTCGTCTTCGTTGCGGGCTTCCTGCGCGAACAGGGCCCGATTCGCCGACGCAAAAAGAAGCGGCTTTTCCACCTCAGTGACGACCCAGAAGCTCCACTGCATGGCAAGCGCATCCTCGTGTGGATCAGCGGGCGACAGCGCGCCGCCATGCTTTTTCGCAAGGTAGAGATTGATGGCCATGGATTCGCACAGCCGAAACCCGTCATCGTCCAGCGCCGGCACGCGGCCATTCGGGTTGATGGCGAGGAAGTCGGGCTGGCGCGTGCTGCCATCCAGGAAATTGGTGGGCACGTGTTCGTACTGCAGGCCCAGCTCCCTGAGCATCCACACCACGCGGTGGGCGCGAGACATCATGGAGCCGTAAAGAGTCAGCATAACTTTGTCCCCTGGTTGCAGTACGCGTGCAACTCCAGCCGCACGCATCCTGGGCGCAACCATAGCCACAAAGCACTTGTTGCAAAAACAGTTTGTTGCGATGATGCCCATCACCCAAACCAATACCTCCACCCAGGACCCGAACCTATGCGCATGGAACGCTTCGACCTTAACCTGCTGGTCATACTGGACGCGCTGCTGGAAGAGCGCAATGTGACCAAGGCCAGCGAGCGCGTGTTTATTGGCCAGTCGGCCGCCAGCGGCGCGCTGGCGCGCCTGCGCGAGTATTTTGGTGATGAGTTGCTGGTGCCGGTGGGGCGCCAGCTGATGCTTACGCCGCTGGCGCAAAGCCTGGTCGAGCCGGTGCGCGACACCTTGCTGCAGGCCCGTGCCACGATTGCGCGCAAGCCCCAGTTCGACCCCGCCACGGCGCAGCGGCGCTTCCTGGTCTGCGCGTCGGACTACGTCACCACCGTGATGCTGGCCGAGGCGGTGCGGCGCATCGCCGAGCAGGCACCTTCCGTCGTGATCGACATACGCAGCCAGGGCCAGGACGTGTTCGACGTGTTTGACCGCGGCGGCATTGACCTGCTGGTGTTGCCGCAGCAATACCTGACCCGGGTAAAACACCTGCACACCCCGTGGTTTGAAGATGAACAGGTGTGTATGGTCTGGTCCGGCAACGATCTGGTTGGCGACACGCTGTCGTTCGACCAGTACATGGCGATGGGCCACGTGGCCGTGCGTTTTGGCGACGAACGCAGCCTCACCTTCGAGGAGTGGTTTCTTCCGCGCCACGGCAAACAGCGCCGCGTTGAAGCCAGTGTTGACAATTTCAGCACCCTGCCGTTGCTCGTGGTGGGCACGAACCGCATAGCCACGCTGCACCGCCGGCTGGCCGAGCATTTTGCCGAGGCATTGCCGGTGCGCCTGATCAAGCCACCGTTCGAGATGCCGGCGCTGGTCGAAGTGGTGTGCTGGCCGCGTTACCTGGACCATGACCCGGCCCACCAATGGTTCCGCGATACGCTGCTGGCCTGCGCGGAACGATCTCAGGCCCAAGAGGCCATGAAGATTTCGTAGCGAGTGGGTCAAGGTGGCGTCGAGGAGCGGAGCCGTACACCTGTACGGTGAGCACCGCAGGCGTCAGATTGGCCCGCGCAGTAGAAAGATTCATGGCCTCTTAGCTGTCGGCCACGAAGCCTGAGGCCTTGACGATGGGCCGCCAGCGCTCCAGATCGGCGTGCGCCAGCCGGTCCAACTCCTGGGGCGTAGACGATGCCGCTTCCAGGCTGCTGCCGGCCAGGGCCTGAACATATTTCGGCGCGTCCAGAGCGGCCCGTACGACGGGCGCAAGCCTGGCCACGGTTTCGGTGGACGCGGTGCCCGCGACATAGACACCGAACCAGTCGCGCATTTCCAGCCCTGGTACCTTCTGCTCGGTGAAGGTGGCGGTCTCGGGCGCGAACCTGGAGCGCGCCGGGCCCGTGCTGGCGAGCAGGCGCAGCTTGCCAGCGCGTGCGTTCTGCACCAGGTCACCCAGGGTCAGCACCAGCGCGCTGATCTGGCCGCCGATCAAATCAGTCAAGGCCGGTGTGGCCCCGCGGTAGGCCACATGGGTCATCCCCAGGCCCAAGTTGCGGCTCAACGCGTCGCCGACAAAATGCGGCGGTGCGCCTGCCGCCGGTGAGCCAAAACTTGCCCGGCCCAGGTTGGCCTTGGCCCAGGCAGCGAAGTCGGCAATGTTCCTGACCTCGGCCGGTACGCCCGGACCGACACCAAATCCGAAATCGATCCATGCGGCCAGGCTGATCGGCGCCATGTCCTTGAACGGGTCGTAATTCAGCTTGGCGTAGCTGTGCGGGTTGATGGTCAGCAAGCCGGCCGGGTTGAGCAGCAGCGTCAGGCCATCGGAGGGGCTTTGGCGCGCCACATCCAGCGCGATGCGGCCACCGGCGCCGGGGCGGTTGTCCACCACCACCGAGTTGGCCAGTTTCCCGGTCAGTTGCTCGGCCAGTCGGCGGGCGATGGTATCGGGCGCGCCTCCGGGCGGAAAGCCCACCAGAATGCGGGCCGTGTCGGGCAGCGCCTGGGCGCGCGCACCGTGCAGGCCCGAGGCCCAGATAGCGGAGGCGGCAAGCCCGGCTTTGAGGGCGCTACGGCGGTGGGTGGATATCACGGTGTCTCCTTAAGGCCTTGGTACGTGGCACGCATGTTCACAGGCCGCTGTCGGCATGTGGGCATACGATAGTTATTTTGGCCAAGCGCGCAAAACAGTTTGTGCCGATCATCCCCATTGCTGGCGCCAATACATCGGGTATACCCCTGGCTCCGCATGGGCGGTCCCCGGCCCCGTTGCGGCATGTGCCCTTAGGCCGGCGCAATGACCGGCAGCAACAAATGCGACGGATACCGCGCGTTGTGGTGGATGCGGTGCACCACCGTCTTGCTGCTGCAGATATGGTAGGGCACGTATTCGCAGTTGTTGCCAAAACCCACGCCGGTCGGCAAGTCAAGACTCGTGATCTCGATGCAGATGCGGTGGCCCCGGTTGAACTGGTTGGCGGTAGACATCACTTCCACGCGGTACTCGTTTATCTCTCCGGGCACCACCATTTGCCGGGCTTCGCGCGTCAGCTTGTGCCAGGGTTTGTGGGGCAGTGAGCGCTGTTCGTCCAGCGCGCGGTACGATGCCTTGAGCCATCCCCGCGTAATCTCCCGCTCGGGCAGAGCCGGCGCATCAAATTCCCCGGCCCGCCCGCTGCGCACGGCCACATCCGGCCCAATGTCCTTGAGGATGATGATCCAGTTGGTGTCGTCCTGGTCGATCTCGGCAAAGAAGCTCAGCGAGATCGGCCCGCACACCAGCGTGTCGTGGGCCAGTGGTTCGGTCATGTAGCGCAGGCCCGCCACGGTGCGGGTCTGGGTTGGCGGCATCTGCACAAAGGTGTCGGGCTGCTGGTAGCCGCTGTCGTGCCCACCCGGCACAAAGGCATGGCTGCGCAGGCGCTGCCAGCTATCGAGGTAGAACTTTGTCCATTGCGTTTCAGGCAAGGGCCAGTCGCTGGCTTCGCGCCACACGTTGGCCCCCTGCACCCAGATCTTTACCGGCGGCTCGTCCATGATGCCGTTGTCCACGCCCTTGAGCCAGTGGTCGTACCAGCGCACGATCTCGTCATGCAGCGAATGGAATGGGCGTTCCATGTGGGTCGGGCCGGAAAACAGAAGTTTCTTGGGCACATCGACACCGGCGTACCAGTTCTGCGCGCCGACGAGATGCATCTTGTAGGTGTAGGCGTGCCAGCCGGCACCGGTGTAGGCCGGGATTTTTATGTTCCGGAACGCCTGCTCGGTGTCCTCGTAGCTGTCTGCCGTCTCGTACAAATCGAGAATGTGGCCAAACAGGCGTGCGTGGATTTGCCCTTTTTGCGACAACAGGTTGTAGACCCAGGAATAGATGCGGTTGTCCGGGTTGGCCATGGCCTCGTTCCACAGCGCTTCCATCTCGGGCGACAACGCGCCGGGCGCGGCGTGGCCGCCGTGGTGCACCGACTGGCCGTCCAGCAGGTACAGCATCACGTGCAACATGCCGCCCGGATAACGGTCGTGGATCAGGCCGCAGGCAGGCCCCGGGTCGTAGGGAAAAATGGCCTTGAGCGAAGGCGGTTGCAACTGGGCTGCCTGCCACTGCGCCATGGCGAATGCCGACAGTCCGACCATGCCGACCTGGGCCGTGCACCAGGCTTGCACGGCGATCCATTCGATCAGGTCGTAAGTGTCCCAATGGGGCGATCCGCTATCGCCGGACTTGCCAAAGCCGCGCGGATTGGCCACCACGTGCACATACCCATGCGACACGAAATACCGGCTGTCGCCGGCCTCGGCCCCGCCCTGCCATACGGTGGACCACGCGGGTTGCGGCGGCACCGTGTCGGCGATGTCGGGGCTCTGCAGCTCCTTGTTGTGGCCGGCGATGGCCAGCAACGCCGGGAAGCGTCCGCTACTCCGTGGCCGGTAAATGTCGCAGCACAAAAATACGCCGTCGCGCATGGGCACCATGACGTCCCGGTCCCACGCCATTGGGTGCAGTTCGGCCGGCACGGCGCCGTC
>JANLPN010000418.1:0-4096 GCA_031367285.1 Betaproteobacteria bacterium
GAATCACCTCGTCAGCGCGCAGCAGCAGCTTTTGCGGCACCCGATAGCCGAACAATATCACCGCAAATGCCGAGGTCCGGTTTTTCATCTGACCTCCTTTTCCTTCGCAAAATGCGAAGCCGGCCCGATACGCACCGCCCCCTCGGCCGCGACGCGCGGCGTGGCGCCCAGCGACACCGGCACATCGAAGCGTTCCAGTTCCACGCCCTGGAAACCTGCGTCGGCCAGGATGCGGCGCAGCCGGGTCTCGTCGGCGAATGCGAACGGCCCGGGCGCCAGCGGGTCGGCCGGCGGCGGCGTGACGTTCATGGCCTTGCGCGCGGCCATCAGCGGCGTCATGGCCCAGGGGTTGTCGCGCGGTGTGCGCCAGCACACGAACACGCAACGCCCGCCGGTGCGCAAGGCCTTGCGCATATGGGTAAATGCGGGAACCGGCTGGCTGAAAAACATCACGCCAAAACGGGAATACAGCAAATCGTTGCCGCCCGGAAGGTCGGCGTTGGCGGCGTCGGCTTCACGGAACGCGAGTTGCGGGCAGGCCAGTTGCACGGCACGGGCGCGCGCCACCTCCAGCATGGGCTGCGACACATCCACACCCAGCACCGAGCCGCCAGCGCCGACCAGGCCCGCCAGCGTGATCGAGGTGCCGCCGCAGCCGCACCCAATGTCGATCACACGTTCGCCTGGCAGTGGTGCCGCCGCCTTGAGCGCGGCATCGCCGAAAGGCATCACCATCGCGTCCAGGTCGCTCTGCAGGCGCGCCCATGGCGCCGTTCCAGTCGGCGATCTGCTCGGAGTTGTCGTTTGCCATGTGCCGCTCCTAAAAAAAGTCTTCAGGGCAAAGGATGCCGCCCCAGGAGACAAGTTTCTCGGGCACCCCGCCATCTGTCAACGCCGCTGGCACGCCGCTTATGGCTGCCGCAACTCGTGCAAGGCCGCAGGCACCGGCCAGCCGGCCTCCTTGCACACGCGCACGATGGCTTCGTTGGTGTCGAAGTAGACCTGCCAGTAGTGGTCGGTATGGGTGTAGGGGCGCACCGCGATTTGCGGGCCTTCGAGTTTCATGTCCAGCAGGTTGACTTCGGGCGGCATGTCTTTCGACACGTTCGGAATCAGCGCTACGGCGGCCTTGAAACGGGCGATGGCGTCCAGCGCATCGACGCCATTGGCGAGTTGCGCCACGCGTTCCACGCGGCGCACCGGCAGCACCGAAAAGTTCTGTATGGTGTCGCCGAAGATGTTGCCGTTGCCGATGATGGTCATCACGTTGTCGGGCGTCACCATGGTGGTGCCAAACAGGCCGAGCTCATGCACCGTGCCCACCACGCCGCCGACACAGACGAAGTCGCCCACCTTGAACGGCCGCAGAATCAGCATGAAGGCGCCCGCCGCAAAGTTGCCCAGCATGCCGCTCCAGGCCGCGCCGATAGCCACGCCGGCACCGGCCAGCATGGCCGCGAACGAGGTGGTCTGGATGCCGAAGTAGCCCAGGATGCCCAGCACCAGCGCGATATTGAGCACAATCGCCACGATGGAGCCGAGGTATTTGGTCAGCGTCGGGTCCACGTGGTTGCGGTTCATCGCCGCCTGCATCAGCGCAATTACGCGGCCTATGAGCCAGCGGCCCACGATCCAGAAGGCGGATGGCCGCCAGTATTTTCATCGCCAGTTCGGTGACGGCGGTACCGAGGAAGGTTTGAATGGTTTGCATGTCCATGGGGAAAGTTATAAGAGAGTTTTTACCGCTTGATCGTAACGCGAGAGACACCGCGCGAACAAACACGGATGTGCTTTAATACTGTGCATGTATCCAGTCGTAGCGCCAACACTCGTCGATTTGTTCGCTGGCGCCGGCGGCATTTCCGAAGGTTTCCGGCAAGCCGGTTTCAAGCCTGTTGCGGGTTCAGATATCGACCCGGATGCATGCGCAACATTTCGGCGAAATTTTCCCACTGCAACGGTTGTCCATGGCGATGTTCGGTCCAAGGCGATTGCTGCCGCGCTGTTAAGCGCGAGTGCCGGTGCCGACATGGTGGTTGGCGGGCCGCCGTGTCAAGCTTTCTCGCAGGTTCGCAATCACGTTCGGCTCATCGACGATCCCAGGAATTCGCTCTACAAGGAATTTGTACAGATCGTCGCGAAATTGTTGCCGTCGGCGTTTTTGATGGAGAACGTCACCGGCATTGATCAGATGGGCTACCGGGAGCAAATCGCATCTGACCTGGCACTGGAAGGCGAATACGTCGTGACGCCCCAGGTGATTGACGCCGCTGATGTTGGCGTGCCTCAATCCCGCAAGCGCCTGATTTTCCTGGGTGTGCGGCGTGCTCTCGGAATATCACCGCCCATCGTTCAGCAAACTCAGGCGACCAGCCTGCTCGCGTTGGGCCGTGTCTTGCGCAGAGGGCAAACCCGGTACAAGCTCAACGCGGCCGACGACCTGTTTGCGTCGCGACTGTTCAACGCACTCGCGGACCCCGATGACCTGTCCGCCGTAACAGCGGCGCAGGCCCTGTCCGACCTTCGGCCAATTGGCTCGGGTAACCGCGATGATGTACTGGCATATGACCGCCTTCTACCAGCGCAATCAGCCTACCAGAGAGCGATGCGCGATGGCAACGGCGCTGAGCTTCATAACGTACAGGTGCCAAGGCTCAGGGATGACACCGCCACCCGACTGAAGGCGATACCGCCGGGCGGCAATCACCGCGACTTACCTGAAGAACTGATTCAGCGCAACCTGAGCGGGCAGAAATGGGGGCCGGAAAACGGATCGGGCTTGTTGTCTCGGCGGCATTTCTACGCTTACCGCCGTTTGCATCCAGATATATGGTCCTGGACCTTGAACACGAAGGCCGATTGCGTCTACCACTATCAGGACGTCCGGTCGCTCTCGGTCAGGGAGTTCGCTCGCCTGCATTCGTTTCCAGACCGCTTCGTATTCACCACCGACCCGCGGCCTGGACCTTTGCTTGGCCGACAGGACGGAGGGCCGGCGCATTCACGCTACCGCCAGGTGGGTAACGCCGTTCCGCCTTTGCTTGCCAAGGCCTGCGCAACGGCAATCCGCGAAGCGGTGTTTTCTGGTCGCCCTGCTGCCGAGCTGCGCGCCGCTTGAATTACCGATGGCGAATGCACCTTCCCAGGCCGTTCGCATAACGGCGCCGTTTGGCGAGGTGAACCGGAACGCGCTGATTTCCCGATTCTTGACGGGTAACATTGATGCGCCCTGGAAAGCCGTGTACCGACTGCTGCTTTGGACGGACAAGACTACGGGCTTGGCACACTGCTACGAAAGTGACAAATGCCAACCAGGCAAGAACTGGCACCAGCGAAATCTTCGGTTTCACGACTGGTTGGCCACATCGCTCGGGTCAACGCCCAGCCGGGTTGGAGACGACATCGACTGGCTGTTTCGGCATGTGGCGGAAGACTACGCCCACTTCATGGTTGCGGGGTATCAGAGACTTCTGCAAAAAGCCCATCAACAACGCGCACCATTCAATGATCGCGGTTTTCCTGAACCTGGCGAAGACCCGGCGATAGTGGCGATCATCAAGGAAGTCCTGGGCACCAGGCTGTCTCAGGAACCGACACAAGATGAATGGAGGGATGTGACCCGCCGTGTGCGCGAGCTGATCGCCGTCGAGAACAAACGCAAGAACATCGTTGGCGAGGGCTTCGAAGATGTGCTCGCCGCGGTCATCCGGCGATCAGACAAGCGCGCGGTACTTGACGTAGTGCCTCGCAGAACACTACCCGACATCCCGGGCTTCGCCAATACGCGACAGGGCGATAAACGCAACAAGGTTGATTTAGCCATTGTGCGGTCAACCGATCAGCGCAGGATGCTTGTCACGGCGAAGTGGAGCATCCGGGCTGACCGGGAAAAACAGTTCCCGGCCGAATTCACCAGTTATGTCAACGCGGAATCAGCGAATCAGACATTCGACTACATACTGCTGACCAACGAGTTCGACCCGGCGCGCCTGGTCAGGGCGTGCGAGATCAACGCCGCGAACAATTTGATGATTACGACTGTCGTGCACATCAGCCCACCAGCGCTTCGAGCCGTCTACGGGGATCAACCTGAGAG
>JANLPN010000466.1:0-3101 GCA_031367285.1 Betaproteobacteria bacterium
GAACCGGCGAAGTCGCCGTCTGGCTCAGTCTTTCAAAACCGGAACCGTTCCGCGCATTGCAGCCGGCCGCAGGAAGTCGAAATCCACGCCTTGGTCGGCCTGCGTGACCGACTGCAGGTACAGCTTGCGGTAGCCGCGCTCCGCCGTTGGCACCAGCACCGGATTCGCAGCGGACCGGCGTGCCAGTTCGGCGGGCGATACCAGCAGCTCCAGTTCGCGCCGTGACACGGAGAGACGGATACGGTCGCCGTTACACACCTGCGCCAGCGGCCCGCCGATGGCCGCCTCGGGTGTCACATGCAACACGATGGTGCCGGCCGCGGTGCCGCTCATGCGGCCGTCGGAAATACGCAGCATGTCTTTCACGCCGGCACGCGCCAGCTTCATCGGGATCGGGATGTAGCCAGCCTCCGGCATGCCCGGCGCGCCTTTGGGGCCGATGTTCTTGAGCACGATCACGTCGTCGGCATGTACGTCCAGGTCCGGCGTGTCAAGGCGATCCGCCATGTCCTGCAGGTTCTCGAACACCACGGCGCGGCCTTCGTGTTCCATCAGCGCAGTGTCAGCGGCCGACTGCTTGATGATGGCGCCGCCCGGCGCCAGGTTGCCCTGCAGTACCGCGATGCCGCCTTGCGGGTAAATCGGATCGTGCAGCGGGCGTACCACCTGCTGCGCAAAGGCCGGCGCATAACGGTCCATTTCTTCTCCCAGCGTGCGGCCGGTCACCGTGAGTGCGTCCAGATGCAGCAGGGGTTTGAGCGCACGCAGCAGCGTCGCCATGCCACCTGCATGGTGGAAGTCCTCCATGTAGTGCTGGCCCGAGGGTTTCAGGTCCAGCAACACCGGCGTCTCGCGCCCCATGCGGTCCAGCGCCTTCAGGTCCACCTCGAAACCCATGCGCCCGGCAATCGCCGTCAGGTGCACAATGCCGTTGGTCGAGCCGCCAATCGCCAGCAAGACGCGCATCGCGTTCTCGAACGCCTTGGCCGTCAGCACCTGGTCTATCGTGAGGCCGCTGCGTGCCATCTGCACCGCCTGGGCGCCGGTCTGCTCGGCAATACGGATGCGGTCCGCCGTCACGGCCGGAGGCGAAGCGCCACCGGGCATGGTCATGCCCAGCGCTTCGGCAATACAGGCCATGGTGCTGGCCGTGCCCATCACGGAACAGGTGCCCACGCTGGCGACCAGCTGGTTATTGACGGCGGCTATTTCTTCGCCGTCCACCTCCCCGGCGCGGAACTTGCCCCAGTAGCGGCGGCAGTCGGTGCAGGCCCCGACACGCTCGGAACGGTGCGAGCCGGTCAGCATGGAGCCAGTGACGAGCTGTATCGCCGGCAGCCCGGCGGACGCAGCACCCATGAGCTGGGCCGGCACGGTTTTGTCGCAGCCACCAATCAGCACCACGGCGTCCATCGGTTGCGCACGCACCATCTCTTCCGTGTCCATCGACATCAGGTTGCGCATCAGCATGCTGGTGGGCTGCGAGAAACTCTCGTGGATGGAAATGGTGGGAAAGTCCATCGGTAAGCCTCCCGCCAGCATCACGCCGCGTTTCACGGCTTCCAGCAGCTGCGGCATATTGCCGTGGCACGGGTTGTAGGCGCTGCCGGTGTTGGTGATGCCTACCACCGGTTTGTCGAGCGCGGCGTCGGTGTAGCCCGCGCCCTTGATAAAGGCCTTGCGCAGGAACAGCGAGAAGCCGCTGTCGCCATAGTTGGGCAGGCCCTTGGACATGCCTTGCGGCGTACTCATGAGGCTTCAGTTCGCAGGTTGCAGGTACTGGTGTTCATACGCAAGCCTCAATCTATCGCGTCCACATCACCGTCAAACTCGATGGGGCAGTAGAAGCCCCCATGGAAGGGCGCTGCAAGCGGGTCCTCGACCAGACCTTTGGCCAGAATCTCTTCGGCAAACACCTCCGAATCGTCCTGCGGCGCGTAGCCCAGAAAGTTGATGCCCTTATTGCTCCAGCGGCTGCGCCGGTTGTTGGACACACCATAAGCCACCAGAAAGTGGTACTTCGGGTGGTCGATACAGCGTTGCACCAGTTGCGCCAGGTCCCGGTGGCTGACCCAGGACAACAACTGGCGCGGCTCCGACGGGCAATCGGGCGTGCGAAAGGTGCCGATACGCAGGCAGGCCACGGACATGCCGTGTTTGTCCGCATACAGACGCCCCAGCGCTTCGCCAAAAACCTTGGACACGCCGTAACGGGTATCTGGGCGCGGCTGCACCTGGTCGTCCAGCAGCTGGGTGCGGCGGTGGAAGCCCACCGCGTGGTTGGAGCTGGCAAACACTACCCGTTTCACACCCTGCTTGCGGGCCGCCTCGAATACCTTGTAGCAGCCGTCGATGTTGAGGTCACGAATCTGGTCCCACGTGCCTTCGCTGGCAAAGCCGGCCAGGTGCACCACACAGTCCACCGACAACATGGCGGCCTCCAGCGCCGCCTGGTCCCGGATATCGGTCCGCAGCACCACTTCGCCCGGCCCGGCCGGCTCCTGGGGCGCAACATCAGCAAGCGTGAGCTGCGCATAACGGCCCTTGAACTGGGCGCGCAGACTGCGCCCTATGGTTCCGGCGGCGCCGGTGATGAGGATGTGATTCAAGATATTCCTTCCAGTGCCAGGGAGCTGGCATCCGGTATTGTGAAGCCGCGCTGCTGCAGTGCGCTCGTGAGCTGCTGGAGTTGTTGCGGGTCCAGCTCCACCAGCGGCGGACGCACGGTGCCCCAGGCCGCATCCCCGGCCTGCCAGGCAATCGCGGCCTTCATGGCGGCAATCATCGGGAACTGCTGGAACACGGCGCGTGTCTCGTTCAGCGCCAGTTGCCGGCTTTCGGCGCCGGCGTCGCGCCAGTGTTCGTACAAGGCAACGATGGCTCCTGGGTTGACGTTGCCGGTAGCCGTGATGCAACCAGCACCGCCGCCGCGCAGGGTCGGCAACAGAACCGTCTCGGTGCCGGCGAATACGTCGAAGCCGTGCGGCTGGAAGTCGCGCAGCATGGCGGCCGTGTTGTTCCAGTCGCCCGAGCTGTCTTTGATGCCGGCCACCACGCCGGGATAGGCCTTGAGCAGGCGCTCGATCAGCGGGAGGCTGATG
>JANLPN010000543.1:0-8268 GCA_031367285.1 Betaproteobacteria bacterium
GCTGATATTGGGCATGGCGGCAAAAAAGTCGACCGCCTCGTCCACCTCCATCTGCAGGATGTCGCCGATATTCTTGCCGCGCCAGGTCACGGCCAGGGTTTCGGGATTGAAACGCGTGCCGCGGCAGGTCTCGCACAACACCTTGACGTCGGGCAGAAAACTCATGGCCACGGTGCGTATGCCCTGGCCTTCGCAGCCCGGGCAGCGGCCTTCGCCGGTGTTGAAGCTGAAGCGGTTGGACGCATAACCACGCGCCCGCGCTTCCAGCGTGTCGGCAAACAGCTTGCGTATCGTGTCCCAGAAGCCTATGTAGGTGGCCGGGCAGCTGCGCGGCGTCTTGCCGATAGGCGTCTGGTCCACTTCGAGTACGCGGTCCACCGCCTCGAAGCCGGTCACACCCTGGCAACCTACCCAGGGCAGTTTTTCGCCGGCATCGAGCGCGTCACGGCCGGCACGGGTGGCGCGTTTGGCAACGGCTGTTTGCACGTTGGCCAGCAACACGTCGCGCGCCAGTGTGGACTTGCCCGAGCCGCTGACACCGGTCACAGCGACCAGGCGCGACAGCGGGACGCTGACGCTGACCTGGTGCAGGTTGTGCAGCGTGGCATTACGCACCGTGAGCCAAGTTTGCCCGGCTGAGGTCTCCCCGGCAACTTCCCGGCGCGGCTGCACCGGGTGTTTCATGGCGTGCAACAGGTAACGCCCGGTCTGTGAGCCCTCCGCGCGCATGATGGTGTCCACCGTGCCCTCGGCCACCAGCGAGCCGCCGCGTTTGCCGGCGCCGGGGCCGATGTCGATCACATGGTCGGCATGGCGTATGGTGTCTTCGTCGTGCTCCACCACCACCAGCGTATTGCCCTTGTCGCTCAAGGATTTGAGCGCCGACAGCAGGATCTTGTTGTCGCGCGCATGCAGGCCGATGGTGGGCTCATCCAGCACGTAACACACGCCTTGCAGGTTGCTGCCAAGCTGGGCCGCCAGGCGGATACGCTGCGCCTCGCCGCCGCTGAGTGTGGGCGCGCCGCGGTCCAGCGTGAGGTAACCCAGGCCCACCTCCTCCAGGAACAGCAAGCGGCTGCGGATCTCGGGCACCAGATCGCGCGCAATATCGGTCTCGCGCTGGCTCATGCGGCCCAGCACCTGCAGGGCCTCGACCCATTTGCGGACATCGGTCACGCTCAAGCGCGCCAGTTCGGTGATACCTACTCCCATCACCGGCGCGGCCAGGCCCGCCCCGGACCCGGCGCCGCTCTCAAGAAAACGCCGGGCCGCTCCCAAGTTTTCTTGCACCCCCTCGGGGGGCCTGGCGAAGCCAGGGCTGGGGGCGCTCTCAAGTTGTTCGCCGAAGCGCACGGCGCGCGCCACCCCGTTCAGGCGCGCTCCCTGGCAGGCCGGGCAGGCATCCAGCGCCAGGTCTTCCACCTCGACTTCGGCAAAAGTCTGCTCGCGGCCATTCGTGTCGTCGGCGCGTACAGAATCGTCCAGCGCCTTGCGCTGCTCCCGGGTCAGGCGCACGCCGGTACCCACACATTCGGGGCACCAGCCGTGTTTGCTGTTGTAGGAAAAAAGCCGCGGATCGAGTTCGGGGTAACTGGTGCTGCAAACCGGGCAGGCGCGTTTGGTGGAGAACACCTGCAGCCGGCCGATGGCCGCCGTGGGTGTGCCGGCCAGCATCGCGGCACGCAGGCCGGTCAAGTCGCTCAGCACATGCACCACGCCTTTGCCATGCACCAGGGCGCTGGACAGGACTTCGCGCAACTGGGCTTCGTTGCTGGCCGTCACGTCCAGGCTGGCCACGGGCAACTCAATCGTATGCTCCTTGAAGCGGTCGATGCGCGGGAAAGCGGTGGTCGGCAGGAAGTTGCCGTCCACCCGCAGATGCGTAAAGCCGCGCGGGCGCGCCCAGTCGGCCAATTCGGTGTACACGCCCTTGCGGTTGATCACCAGCGGCGCCAGCAGGCCGATGTGCTGGCCGCGAAACGCCGTCAACAACTGCGCGGCAATGCTGTCCGCCGTCTGCGGCGCAACGGCTGCACCGTCGTGGATGCAATGCTGCACGCCGAGCTTCACATAGAGCAGGCGCAAAAAGTGCCAGACCTCGGTGGCGGTGCCTACCGTGGACTTGCGGCCGCCGCGCGACAGGCGCTGCTCGATCGCCACCGTGGGCGGGATGCCGTAGACAGCGTCCACTTCGGGGCGGCCGGCCGGCTGCACGATGCTGCGCGCATAGGCGTTCAGGGACTCCAGGTAACGGCGCTGGCCCTCGTTGAACAGTATGTCGAAGGCCAGCGTGGACTTGCCCGAGCCGCTGACACCCGTGACCACATTGAACTTGCCGCGCGGAATATTGACCGACAGCGACTTGAGGTTGTGTTCTTTGGCGTTGATGATCTGGATGGCGTTGGCGGTGGGGTCGGATTTTGCTGCCGGCCGCTTTGTCGTTTGACCCCAATTCCCTCTGACCTCCTGCGCGGTGTGCGAACCCAGGCCGACCGAGGCCTCGTATTCACGCAAGGCCCGTCCGGTGTGGGAGCTGGGGTGCTGGCGCAGGTCTTCGGGCGTACCCACGGCCACCACTTCGCCGCCGGCATCACCGCCCTCGGGCCCGAGGTCGAGCAGCCAATCGCTGGCGCGGATCACGTCCAGATTGTGTTCAATCACCAGCAGCGAGTTGCCCGCATCCAGCAGCTTGCGCAGTGCACGCATGAGTTTGGCAATATCGTCAAAATGCAGCCCGGTGGTGGGCTCGTCAAACATGAATAGCGTGCCGCGTTTGGCCACCGGTTGGCGGCTAGCCGTGGCGCTGCGGGCCGCCTCGGCCAGGAAACCGGCCAGCTTGAGGCGTTGCGCCTCGCCGCCCGACAAGGTGGGCACGGGCTGGCCGAGCTTGACGTATTCCAGCCCCACATCGACGATGGGTTGCAGGGCACGTATCACGTCGCGGTCGGTGGCAAAGATAAACGCCGCTTCGCTGACCGTCAGGTTCAGCACGTCGGCCACATTCAGGCTGAGCAAACGTGTCACGGGAACCTGGGCACCTTTCACGAGGGTCGGGTTGGTGATCAACTGCCTGGCCGGGGCGGCGGCAATCGCCACGTCGCCACCAATCCGTTCGGGCAAAACGGTTCTGGCCTTGTCGGCCATCGTTGTACCCACGCCCGGCGTAGTCAGCACCGGTACGCGGCGCTCGATACGCACCTCCAGAATCTCGGGCCGGTAACGTTTGCCGTCGCAGTCCGGGCAACGCAGGTAGACGTCGCTCAGGAACTGCATTTCCACATGCTCGAAACCCGAGCCGCCGCAGGTGGCGCAGCGGCCGTCACCCCCGTTGAAGCTGAACTTGGACGCCGTGTAGCCGCGTTCGCGCGACAAATGGGCATTGGCAAAAATCTCGCGGATCGCGTCCCAGGCGCCCACATAACTGACCGGATTGGAGCGTGCCGTCTTGCCGATTGGCGACTGGTCCACAAACACCACGTCGGCCAGCTGGTCGGCCCCCAGCAGGCGTTCGAACGAACCGGCGGCTTCGGTGGCGCGGCCGAAGTGCCGCATCAGTGCCGGCGCCAGCACGTCCTGGATCAGGCTGGACTTGCCCGAGCCGCTTACACCGGTCACACACACCAGGCGCTGCAAGGGGATTTCTACCGTCACATTCTTCAGGTTGTGTTCGCGCACGCCTTCCAGGACCAGGCGCGGCGTGTTCTCCGCCACCAGGCGCTTGAAGCCCATGCCGACCTGCTTGCGGCCACCCAGGTAGGCGCCGGTCAGCGTGTCGGCATTGCGCAGGTCCTGCGTGCTGCCGTCGAAAACAATCTGCCCGCCCCGTTCACCCGGCCCCGGGCCCATGTCTATCATGCGGTCGGCGGCCAGCATCACGGCGGGGTCGTGTTCCACCACCACCAGCGTATTGCCGGCGTCGCGCAGGCGCTGCATGGCCACGATGATGCGGTGCATGTCGCGCGGATGCAGGCCTATGCTGGGCTCGTCCAATACAAACAGCGTGTTGACCAGCGAGGTGCCGAGCGCCGTGGTGAGGTTGATGCGCTGCACTTCGCCGCCCGACAGGGTGCGGCTCTGGCGGTCCAGGCTCAGGTAGCCAATACCCACGTCGCACAGGTATTTGAGGCGCGTGGTGATTTCCTCGAACAGCAGCTTCAAGGCCTTGTGGTCGCCCTCGGAAGTTGCCGTAATACCCGGCAGATCGGGCCGCGTGGACATGGCATCAAAAAAGCGCCGCAGCCGGTCTATGGGCAGCAGCATCAGGTCATGCAGGCACAGGCCCGGTAGCGCCTCCAGCTGCGCGCGCGTCCACTTGGCGCCGTGGGGCAGGAAACGTTTGCCGGGCTCCATGGCCACATCGGCGTCCTGCTTGCCGCCGATGCGCCACAACAGGCTCTCGGTCTTGAGCCGCGCACCAAAGCAGGTGGGGCAGGGCGTGTAGCTGCGGTACTTGGACAGCAGCACCCGGATGTGCATCTTGTAGGCCTTGGTCTCCAGGTACTCAAAGAAGCGCTTTACGCCGAACCAGTGCTGGTTCCACTTGCCGTTCCAGTTGGGCGAGCCGTTGATGACCCACTGCTGGTGCTCGGCTTTGAGTTTGTTCCAGGGCGTGTCGCGCGGTATGCCGGCGTCCTCGGCATGGCGCATCAGGTCGTCCTGGGCTTCTTTCCAGGCCGGCGTCTGCATCGGCTTGATGGCGCCGGCGCGCAGCGTGAGTTTGTCGTTCGGGATCACCAGCTTGTAATCGACACCGATCACGCGGCCAAAACCGCGGCAGGTCTCGCAGGCGCCCACGGCCGAGTTGAAGGAAAAGGCCGACGCTATCGGGTCGGTGTAGCGCAGGTCGCTGTCGGGGCAATGCAGGCCGGTGGAGAACTTCCAGATACGCGGCTCGGCATCCGTCAAGGCGTAGACGTTGATACGGCCGCTGCCGCGTTTTAGCGCGGTTTCAATCGCCTCCAGCACCCGCGCCCGCTCGGTGTTGGCCAAGCGAAACCGGTCGGCCACCACGTCCAGCACCTTGCGCTTGAGCGGGCCGGTGGCTTCGGGTTGGACCTTGGCCGCGGTCTCTTTTTTTGCGGCCTTGCCGTTGGCCAATACTTTTGCGGCGGCGGCAGAAACTTCGACCTCGCGTTCGGCCTGCACCTTGGTATACCCGCTCACCGACAACCACTGCTCGATCTCGGCCGCCGTGGTGTCGGCCGGCAATTCCACCGGAAAGGTCACCACCAGGCGCGGGTCTTCGGCACCCGCCAGCGCCACCAGTTGCGCATAAATGGTGTCCGGCGTGTCGTGGCGCACCGGCTGCGCGGTATCGCGGTCGAACAACTGGCCGGCACGCGCAAACAGCAGCTTGAGGTGGTCGTTGAGCTCGGTCATGGTGCCGACCGTGGAGCGCGAGGAGCGCACCGGGTTGGTCTGGTCGATCGCTATGGCCGGCGGCACGCCTTCCACCTTGTCCACCGCCGGTTTGTCCATGCGGTCCAGGAACTGGCGCGCATAGGCTGAAAACGTCTCCACATAACGGCGCTGCCCCTCGGCGTACAAGGTGTCGAACACCAGGCTGGACTTGCCCGAGCCGCTGGGGCCGGTGACCACCGTCAATTCGCCGGTGCGGATGTCGAGGTCGAGGTTCTTGAGGTTGTGCTGGCGCGCTCCGCGGATGCGGATGGTTCCCTGGGGCATTGTGTGGCTGCTTTCTGGTGGAGGCCAAACATTCTAGACAGTTGGGGGACGCAATCCGCGGCACAGGGGTATCGCCAACAAGGCGTAAGCTTGCGGGCACTGTTTCAACTTCGAGAAAACACCATGCGTTACCGTTTGCTGGGCCGTACCGGCCTGTATGTGTCTGAACTGTGCCTGGGCACCATGACTTTTGGCGGCTCGGGCGGCATCTGGAAAGCCATAGGCGGCATGGACCAGGCCGCATCCACGGCCATGGTCAAACAGGCTTTTGATGCCGGCGTGAACTTCATCGACACCGCCAATGTGTATGCGATAGGCGAGTCGGAAATCCTGACCGGCAATGCCATCAAGAGCCTGGGGCTGGCGCGCGACGAAATCGTGATCGCCACCAAGGCCTTCGGGTCCATGGACGACAAGGCCATCAACGGGCGCGGCCAGTCGCGGTACCACCTGATGCACCAGCTGGACGCCAGCCTGAAACGCCTGCAGCTGGACCATATCGACCTGTACCAGCTACACGGCTACGACCCGATCACGCCGCTGGACGAAGTGTTGTCCACCCTGAACGACATGGTGCGCTCGGGCAAGGTGCGCAGCATAGGCCTGTGCAATATGGCGGCCTGGCAGGTCATGAAGGGGCTGGCCATTTCGGACAAACGCGGCTGGGCCCGCTTCGAGAGCGTGCAGGCCTACTACACGATTGCGGGGCGCGACCTGGAGCGCGAGATGCTGCCGCTGCTGGCCGACCAGCAGGTCGGCCTGATGGTCTGGAGCCCGCTGGCCGGCGGTTTGCTGAGCGGCAAATTCAGCCCCGACGGCAAAGGCCCGGACGGCGCACGCCGTGTCACCTTCGACTTCCCCATGGTGGACAAACCACGCGCCTTTGCATGCGTGGACACGATGCGCCCGATTGCCGAGCGCCATGGCGTGTCGGTGGCACAGGTGGCCCTGGCCTGGCTGTTGACGTGCCCGCAGGTAAGCACTGTCATCATGGGTGCCAAGACACCGGCCCAGCTGGCCGACAACCTGGGCGCAAGCAAGGTCACGCTGTCGCCCGAAGACCTGAAGGCACTGGACGAAGTGAGCGCCCTCCCCCCGGAATACCCGGGCTGGATGCTGGCCCGCCAGGGTGGGCTGCGCTCGGTGCCGCCGGTCCGGGCCTGACCCGGCTGGGGCTGCCGTCGGCCGATTCAATCGATAGTGCGCCGCGCGGCAACCCAGGTCTGGAACTCCGGGTCTTCGAAGCGGTAGGCGCCGTGGTCCACGCGCGCCATCAGTTGCAGCCGCGCGCCGGTGAGCCGGCGGATCGAGGTGCGCGGTGTGCTGGCCGTCACGTCGGGCGAGTCCAGCAGTTCCTGCAGCTGCTTGAGTGCCGGAGCGCTGTACAGGTCCTGCACGCCACGCGCGGCCAGCAGCAGCACGGCGCGGTCGGGGCGGCCGAGCTCCTTCCAAATCCGCGCATATCCCGTGTCGTCGTGCACCCGCGTCAAGGTGTACTGCAGCGCCTGCTCCGGCCCCTGCTGCTGGTACATCAGGTAACGCTCTATGTACCAGCGAAAAAACTCGGGCGTTTCCTTGAGCGCCGCAAACGCCTTGAGCGCATCGTCCATCTTCAGCGGGTTTTTCGCCACGCTGGCCAGCTGCCGGACCGTGGCCGCAACAAAGTCCTTGCCCAGCAACGGGAACGGCTCCAGCGGCGCCCAGTTGTAGAACGGTGCCGCGGCGCGCGAGAACATCTGGCGCAGCGCCGCCTCGGACGAGCCCGCGAACAACACCTTGATGCCGGCCTTGCGGATGTCCAGCCCCGCCCGCAGTGAATGCGCCACCGCCGTGTGTTCGGGCGAGGCCAGCACCTGCGCCTCGTCGATCACCAGCAGCAGGCGCTTCCTGCTCTTGTCGGCTGCCAGCAGCGCGGCCTGGATGGCCGGCACCGCCGCCTTTTCCTTGTCGGCCAAGTCGAGTTCGACTCCGGCTTCGACACCCAGCGGCAGCTTGCCGGTGCCCTTGAGTTTGCGGATCGGCGTATTGAGGTCTTCCCAGAACTTGCCCAGACCCTTGGGCTGCACCGCCAGCACAATCGCCGTAGCCAGCGCCTGGCCCGGATGCTCCGTGTCGTCCCAGAGGTTGGTGTAGGCGGCCTGGTAACCGGCGCCCAGAGCGGCCGGCAATAGATCGTGTTTTAGGAACTCGCTCTTGCCCATGCGCCGGCGCGCAAACAGCCCGCGCGCCGAGGTCAGCCCCAGGTCAAAACCCTGCAGATAGGCCTGTGCCAGGTCCGGCCGCGCAAAGTGCCAAGGGTCGGTCGGTTCGCTCATCCGACAAATTCTGACAGGTTTTTGTCAATTGACGGTTGAGGGTCGGAGGGGGTCGGTTTGGCTTTCTTTCCTGGACCTGAGAAAGGTTTTTCACTTTCAGGCCGAAGGCTGGCAACTACCTTTTCCAAAGGCTTAGCCGAGCTTGCGCTTCAGCTCTCGGCAATCGACACCGCGCATGGGCCAGAATTTTGGTGATGCCATCGGAAAGTGTCGTAGGCGACGTGCCTCCTTGATGCATTTGATCAAGCAGCCACAATAACCCATAGAC
>JANLPN010000071.1:0-8653 GCA_031367285.1 Betaproteobacteria bacterium
CTCCTCAGCCTGCTTGCGCGCCGTGTTGTCGGTGCCGATCAGCAGGTAACCGATGATGGCGTCCTGGGCGTCGCGCAGTGCCGTGACCGACACCACGGCGGGGAAGCGGCTGCCGTCCTTGCGGATGTAGGTCAGCTCATAGATGTCTTCGATGCCGCGCGCGGCCTTGAAGACCAGCGCTTCGAAGCCAGGAGTGATCGGCGTGGCCAGCTCAATGCTCAATGCCTTCGCGCGTGCGATCACCTCTTGCGGGTCGGAAATATCGGCTGGCGTGATCCTGTTCACGACCTCCGCGGCCTTATAACCCAGCATGCGTTCGGCGCCGACGTTGAACAGCTGGATGACGCCCTTCTCGTCGGTGGCGATGCTGGAAAAGTTGGCGCTGTTCAGGATCGCGTTTTGCAGCGCGCCGGTCTTCAGCAGGGCGGCTTCTCGCCGGACCTCGGAGATGACTTCCCCGGTGCCTGCATCGTCGTCGAGAACTTCGGAATCAATTACGTGGTCGGACATGTCGTACCTTAGCGCAGTTCAGCGATTTCGGGGCGGCTTTTTGCATGTCGGCAATCACGCCTTGCAGATTCACTCTATGGCAGTACCGCCCGGCCGTTACTAAGGCACTGACCGCTCGCGGAGACCCGCCGCTGCAAACGCGAGCGCCTCGTCCACCGTCTCCAGAAACTCGGTGACCCGGATCGGTTTGGTGAGGTAACGGAAGAATCCAGCCTCCAGGCCGCGCTCGATGTCGCGCGGTATGGCGTTGGCGGTCAGCGCCACGACCGGTATGTGGGCCGTTCTGGCATCGCCGCGCAGTAGGTGCATGGCCTCGAAACCGCCCATGCCGGGCAGGTTGATATCCATCAAAATCATGTCTGGCCGGGAGGCCAGCGCTATGTCGATACCCAGCACCGCCGTCTTGGCGCACAGCAGGTGCAGGTCCGGCCGTCGTGCGACGATTTGCGCCACCAGTTGCAGGTTGGCGGGATTGTCTTCGACGTAGAGCAGGGTGCGCGGGGCGCTAACGTTGGCGGGCGGCGGCTGGGCCGACACGAAGCGCTGTGCCGGATCCACCTCGAGTTGGGGCGCCGCGGCCAGCACCAACTCAATCCAGAACACGCTGCCCGCTCCCACGCTGCTACTCACACCGATGGAGCCGCCCATCAGCTCCACCAGCCGCTTGCTTACCAGCAGGCCGATGCCCGTGCCCTCTTCGGCGCTGGCCTCCTGTCCGAGACGGTTGAACGGCTGGAACAGTTGGGCGAGTTTTTCCGGTGGCAGGCCCGCGCCGCTGTCCTGGACGCTGACACGTATGCGTTGGGCACCAGTTTCGTTGCATCGCACCTCGACCGAGCCACCCACGCGGTTGTACTTGACCGCATTGGACAGCAGGTTGATGAGCACCTGCAATACGCGCGTCCGATCGGCTTTGATAAAAAGTGGCGTGTCGAAGCGCGGAAAGGTGACGCGAATGCCGCGCCTTTGTGCTTGCGGCCCAATCGCGGTCTGGCATTCGAGCATGGCATCGGACAGCGACATGGGCTCCAGCGACCATGACAGCCGCCCCGACTCGATCATCGCCAGGTCGAGTACTTCCTTGTTCAGCTCCATCAGGTACCAGCCGGCCTGCAGAATCTGGGCGATGTTCTCCTTCTGCGCCTGGCTTGGCGCGGGCGAGTCGGACGCCATCAGTTGCGCGAACCCGAGAATGGCGTTGAGCGGCGTGCGCACCTGGTGACTCATGCCCAGAAGAAAGTCGGATTTGGCCAGGCTGATCCGGTCTGACGCCGATTTTGCATCGGCCAGTTCAAGCTCCCAATTTTTGCGCTCGGCCTGGCGCAGCTCTTCCTGAGCCAGCTTGCGCGCAGAATTGTCGGTGCCCTGCAGCAGGTAGCCGATGATGCCGTCTTGTGCGTCGCGCAGCGCCGTCACCGACATCACGGCGGAGAAGCGGCTGCCGTCTTTGCGCACACAGGTCAGCTCGTAGACGTCCTCCATGCCGCGTGCCGCCTTGCAGACCAGGGCCTCGAATCCGGGTGCAATCGTGGTGGCCAGTTCGCGGCCAAGGACCACGGCGCGGGCTATCACTTCCAGCGGGTCGCAAATATGGGTGGGCGTGAGCAAACCGACCAGGTCGGCCGCCGCATAACCCAGCAAGCGTTCGGCCCCGGGATTGAAAAAGCGGATGGTGCCGTTTTCGTCGGTCGCGATCAGGGCGACACCGGAGCTGTTTAGAATTGCGTTTTGCAGCGCGTCCGTTGTCGCCAGTGCCTGCTGCTGTTGCAGACCGGTTCGGACAGCGCCCTCCGAGGTGGCTTTGCCCGCGAAGTTGGCGGGGTTTTCTGTGGTGGGCATGGCCGGTTCGTGAATTGGGAGCGGTAGTGGGCTGCGGAACGGTCGTTGCCTGCGCAACTATACCTCTACATGGTCGCCGTGCGCACCGCATGTGTCGGTGCGCTAGCGCACACAAGCCGACAAATGGTGTATGCCGGGTTTTGCCGGTATCGCGGCCATCCGTTGTCACTGCTGGCTCAAAACGTAGGACGGGACCGCAGACGGCTGTCAGGCTATGTTGCGACTTGCGGCTTGTGTGTGCCATCGCACATAAGGGCGCCACTGCAGGGCAAACAATAGGGACTCGGTCGTGCCATGCGCAATTCGCGCGTCACGTTTTCGAAACTTTGATCTGGAGAAATTGTCATGAACCAAGCCAAACGCTTTAGTTTTCCCGCCCTTGTTCTGGTGTCCCTGCTCGGTCTGGGCGGTTGCGCCGGCATGACCAACCAGGAAAAGGGCACGGCCATCGGTGCCGTTGTTGGCGGCGTTGCCGGCAATGTATTGTGCGGCGGTCTCGCTTGTACCGGTGTCGGAGCAGCCGTGGGTGGTGTGGTGGGCCACGAAGTGACCAAGCCAAAATAAGCAGCCGTAGACAGGCGCTTATCGGGCGGGTGTATCCCTGGCGCCTTTGTCAATGCGCAGGTTGCCTTCCCATTGGCAGGAAAAGCTGCGGCAGCGGTAACGCTGCGTCGGTACAAACAGGCTGAACAAATGGTCGAGAAGGCGCCGCTTGACCCGGCTCATAGGGCCGCCGCACTTGGGGCATCTGTGCCCGCTCTGCCCGACGTAGTCGGGCAGGAGTTTGGTGGGTTCAGGCGCAGTCATACCCGCATCACCATACTCGAAAACGCCACGCCGGTGGACCCGCGAAAAGTAATTGCAACAACTTTTCCGGTCATTGTGCGGGCTTGTTCACATTCTGCGGCATGGCTCGCGCCGTGACCCAACGGGTGCGATCGTGTACTCGGGTGGGAGCTTTTCTATTGGACTAGAACCTGGGCAGGTCCGCAAACGCGGCAGGAAACCGGGGCCGGTCCCTGCGCACCAGTTCCTTGCCGTATTCGGCGCACCGCACCAGCGTAGGAATAACCTTGCCGGGATTGAGCAGGCCTTTGGCATCAAAGGCGCGCTTCACGCCCAGCATCTGTGCGTTCTCGGCGGCGCTGAACTGCACGCACATGGAGTTGAGTTTCTCCACCCCAACGCCGTGTTCGCCGGTTACCGTGCCGCCCATGGCCACACTGGTCTCCAGAATATCGGCGCCAAACAGTTCGCAGCGTCTTAGCTGGTCCGGGTCGTTGGCGTCGAACAGTATCAGCGGGTGCAGATTGCCGTCGCCGGCATGGAACACATTGGCGCAACGCAGCTGGTATTTCTTTTCCATCTGCTGGATCGCCAGCAGGATGTCGGCCAGGCGCTTGCGCGGGATAGTCGAGTCCATACACATGTAATCGGGGCTGATGCGGCCACTGGCGGGGAAGGCATTCTTGCGTCCGCTCCAGAAACGGAGCCGCTCGGCCTCGTCCCGGCTGACCGCAATCGCGCTTGCGCCGCTGCGCGTGAGCACCTCACGCATGCGACCGATTTCTTCCTCCACCTCGTCGGAAGTACCGTCGCTTTCGCACAGCAAAATTGCCTCGGCGCCGAGGTCGTAGCCGGCGTGTACAAAGTCTTCCACGGCGGCCGTCATGGGTTTGTCCATCATCTCCAGCCCAGCCGGGATGATGCCGGCGGCAATCACCGCCGCCACGGCGTTTCCGGCTTTGCGAATGTCGTCAAAACTGGCCATGATGCAGCGCGCCAGTTGCGGCTTGGGAACCAGCTTGACCGTAACTTCGGTGGTCACCGCCAGCATGCCCTCCGAGCCGACGACGATGGCCAGTAAATCGAAGCCGGCGGTATCGAGTGCATCCGAGCCAAATTCCACCGGCGCGCCCTCGACCGTGAAGCCTTTGACCTTGAGCAGGTTGTGCAGGGTCAAGCCGTACTTGAGGCAATGCACGCCGCCCGAGTTCTCGGCCACGTTGCCGCCTATCGTGCAGGCAATCTGGCTGGACGGGTCAGGTGCGTAATACAGGCCCAGCGGCGCCGCCGCTTCACTGATGGCCAGATTGCGCACGCCGCACTGCACCACCGCGGTTCGGCTGACGGGATCGATCTTGAGGATCTTGTTGAATTTGGCCAGGCTCAGGGTCACGCCGAGTTGGTGCGGCATTGCCCCGCCGGAGAGGCCGGTGCCGGCACCCCGCGCCACCACGGGCACACCCAGCCGGTAACAGGTCTTGAGCACGGCCTGCACCTGGTCCAGGGTTTCGGGCAAGGCCACCACCAGCGGGCGCTGGCGATAGGCGGTCAGGCCGTCGCATTCATAAGGCGTGGTGTCTTCGCGGTTCCAGAGCAGCGTATGGGCCGGCAGCACGGCTTGCAGCGCCTGTACCACGGTAGCCTGGCGCTCGGCGCGTTCCTGCGGGCCGGCTTGCTGGATGGACGAATCAGTGTTCATGGCCAACTGTAGGGCATGCGGGCGGCGTGCAACGTGAGCAATATTGCAAGCGCGATTGAAAGCAGTTTGGCGGGAGGCTTGCATGCGAAAAAAGTTTATGTAATAATTAATACAAACATAGTATCAGTTATTTCAAAGTCTCCACTACCCCATGTTTGCCATCCTGATCGTCACCCTGCCCACGCAGCCCAGCGCGGTGCGCCTGCGCATCTGGCGTGCGCTCAAGGCACTGGGCTGCGCCGCGCTGCGCGACGGTGCCTACCTGCTGCCGCTGGAGCAGGCGGGCGCACTGGAGGAACTTGCGGCCGAAGTGTTGCAGCACGGCGGCAGCGCATCGGTGCTGTCGCTGTCGCCGCGCGACGACAAACAGCGGCTGGAGTTGCTGTCGCAGTTCGACCGCTCCGACGCCTTCGTGGCCTGGCAACAAACCGCACGCGCCGTACACGCCGAGCTGGATGCCCTGGCCGAGACCGAGGCAAGGCGGCGCGCCCGCGGCGTGGCGGACGCCTTGCAAGCGCTGCAACGCATCGACTACTACCCCGGTTCCGCGGCCGAACAGGCGCAGGCCGAATTGGCGCTGTTGCGCCGCGCGCTGGATCTGCGTTTTTCGCGCGGCGAGCCGCAAGTCATTGCCGGCGACGTGCCGCGCCTGGATGCCGCCAAATTCCAGCGCAAACGCTGGGCCACGCGGGCCCGGCCTTGGGTTGACCGGTTGGCCTGTGCTTGGCTGATCCGGCGCTTCATCGACCAGGAGGCACGGTTCGTCTGGCTCAGCGACCCAAGCAAACCGCCGCGCGGCGTAGTGGGCTTTGACTTCGATGGGGCGCGCTTCACGCATGTCGGCAGCCGCGTGACGCTTGAAGTGCTGATAGCCAGCTTCGGGCTGGACCAGGACCCGCGCTTGCAACCCATCGCCGCAGCCGTGCATTACCTCGACGCAGGTGGTATTGCGGTGCCCCAGGCCGCCGGGCTGGAAGCGGTGCTGGGCGGTCTGCGCGAGTTGCACACCAATGACGACGATCTGGTGCGGGCCGCTGCCGCCATGTTCGATGCTCTGTACGCGCTGCCTGGCGCTGCTGCCGGAAAAACCAAATGAACCAACCCAAGCAAGTCCCAACAGGGCGCCCGCGGCCGGTCAGCTTCTCCGAGGCATTCCGTTTCTGGTTCAAGCTTGGTTTTATCAGCTTCGGCGGGCCGGCCGGTCAGATCGCCATCATGCACAGCGAGCTGGTGGAGAAAAAGCGCTGGATCAGCGAGCAGCGCTTTTTGCATGCTTTGAACTACTGCATGCTGCTGCCTGGCCCGGAGGCACAGCAACTCGCCACCTATATCGGCTGGCTCATGCACCGCAGCTGGGGCGGCATCGTGGCAGGCAGCCTGTTTGTATTGCCTTCGCTGTTTATCCTGATTGCGCTGTCGTGGATTTACCTCGCCTTTGGCCAGATACCGGTGGTGGCCGGCATCTTTTACGGCATCAAACCGGCGGTGACCGCGCTGGTATTACACGCCGCGCACCGTATCGGCGGCAGGGCGTTGAAAAACCGCTGGATGTGGGCGATTGCGGCGCTGGCTTTCCTGGCAATCTTCGCCTTGCACCTGCCCTTCCCGCTGATCGTGCTGGCCGCCGCGCTGATCGGGTATTTCGGTGGCCGCTTCAAGCCCGATTTGTTTGCCGTGGGTGGCGGCCACGGGGCTGCGAAACAGGGCTACGGCCCGGCCTTGATCGACGACGACACGCCGACACCGGCGCACGCGCTGTTCTCGCGCGGCCACCTGGTAAAAATTTTGCTGGTGGGCCTGGGTTTGTGGGCGCTGGTGATGGGTGGGCTGGTCACGTTGTGGGGTGTACAGGGCACGCTGGCGCAGATGGGCTGGTTTTTCACCAAGGCCGCGTTGCTGACCTTTGGCGGTGCTTATGCGGTGTTGCCCTATGTCTACCAAGGTGCGGTGGAGCAACAACACTGGTTGTCGGCCACCCAGATGATTGACGGCCTGGCGCTCGGCGAAACCACGCCCGGGCCACTCATCATGGTGGTGGCCTTTGTGGGGTTTGTCGGCGGCTGGATAAATCAGGTGCTGGGGCCGGACATGGTGTTTCTGGGCGCTGCGCTGGCTGCCACCGTGGTGACTTTTTTCACCTTCCTGCCCTCGTTTGTTTTTATCCTGGCCGGCGGCCCGCTGATCGAAACCACGCACGGCAACCTGAAGTTCACCGCGCCGCTCACCGCCATTTCCGCCGCCGTGGTGGGCGTGATCCTGAATCTGGCGCTGTTTTTTGCGTACCACGTGTGGTGGCCGCAGGGTTTTGCGGGGCGTTTCGATGTCGTGTCGGCACTGATTACCGTTGCCGCCGCGCTAGCCCTGTTTCGTTTCAAGGTGGGCGTGATGACCCTGCTGGCGGCTTGTGCGCTGGCCGGGCTGGCGGCCACCTTTTTCCTGTGACCACTGTTCTTGAAGGAATGTTTATGAACGCGATGATTCAAGCCCTGCCGTTTAACCCCGCGTCCCTGCACGGCCTGTCAGAGCGGCTGCTGCGCAGCCACTTCGACAACAATTACAGCGGCGCGGTGAAGCGGCTCAATGCCATCCGCTCCAAACTCGGAGATCTGCCCTTTGCGACAACGCCCGGCTTCGAGTTGAACGGCCTCAAGCGTGAAGAACTGGTCGCTACCAATTCGATGCTGCTGCACGAGCTGTACTTCGCAAGCCTGGGTGGTGATGGGCAGCCCATGGAGCCGGCGATGAAACTGGCGCTGGACGCCAACTTCGGCGGTATCGAGCGCTGGCGCGAGGAGTTCGTCGCCATGGGCAAAGCCCTCGGCGGCGGTTCCGGCTGGGTGCTGCTGGTTTTTCAGCCGCGCGACGGTACGCTGGTCAACCAATGGGCCGCCGACCATACGCACGCACTGGCGGGCGGCGTCCCCATCCTGGCGCTGGACATGTACGAACACGCGTACCACATCGACTTTGGCGCCGTCGCCGGTGCCTACGTCGATGCCTTCATGGCCAACATAGCCTGGGCCCAGGTCTACGTGCGTTATCAGCATGCGGTGCATGCGGCCAGCGCACCGTTCGGCGCAACGCACGACGCCACGGCCGGCGCCTTGTTGGTCGACGTGCGCCGGGCCGGCGTTTTCGAGAACGCCACCGCCATGATCCCCGGCGCGCGCTGGCGTGATCCGGGCACGGTGTCCACCTGGGCGGCCGAACTGCCCACGGACCGCGATGTGGTGGTCTATTGCGTTTATGGCCACGAGGTAGGCCGTGCCACGGCAATGCGATTGCGTGCCGCTGGCCTCAAGGCACGTTACCTGGAAGGCGGCATCGATGGCTGGAAGGCGGCGGGCGGCCCGCTTGTCGACAAGGCAGCGGGTGGGGCGCCGTGACCCACCCGGCCCAACCCGCAGTCGCGCTGCTGTACCCCGGCGACCGCGCCGCGCGTGATCGTGCTGACCCCTCGGAGAGCCGATTCGCGGCCTTGTTCGAGGCGTTCCGCGCTGCGGGGGTGGACGCCAGGCCAGCCGTCTACCACGACGACTTCGCCGAAGAGGTAGCCGGGCAACTGCGACAGGTGCAGCTCGTGCTTGCCTGGTGCAATCCCATCGAAGGCGGGCGTCGGCGTGATCGGCTGGACGCCATGCTGCGAGACCTCGCGAATGCCGGTGTATGGGTCAGTGCGCATCCCGATGCGATCCTTCGCCTGGGCACGAAGGACGTTCTGGTCGAGACCCGCGACCTGCCGTTCGGCAGCAACGTGCACCGTGTGAATAGCCTGGAGCAACTCGCCGAAGAGCTGCCCGGCCGACTGCAACGTGGCGC
>JANLPN010000123.1:0-2138 GCA_031367285.1 Betaproteobacteria bacterium
GGATGAAAAATCGCTGCGCCAGGTGCAGGCCAGCATTGCCGCCAAGAAGGTGAGCATTTCTGAAGACGACGCCCGCGAACTGGCAAAACGCGCCTTGCAGTTCAAGAACGAACGTGGCCGCCTGCCGGACATCAACTCCACCGATGCATGGGAAGTACACGTGGCCGAGGGCATGACAGCTTTCGCGCGTTACCGCGCACTGGCCAAGGCCGCTCAGGCGCAGGGAAAGTCCGGCAATGACTGATATGGACGATGACGAGCTGCTGGATGCGCTGGGCGTGGAAGTCGCCCCGCTCAAAGCATCCAGCCGAACCCCACGCGAGGAGCGCATCATCGCGGGCTTCGAGGACATTCTGCGTTTCTACCAGGTGCATGGCCGTGCCCCATTGCATGGCGAAGGGCGCGACATTTTCGAGCGCCTGTATGCGGTGCGCCTGGACCAGTTGCGCAAGTTACCGGATGCCAAGAGCCTGCTGGCCGGGCTGGATGGCCCCGGCCTGCTCGCCGACCTGAAGACTGCACCCTCGGCCGACGTGGATAAGCTTGACGAAGACGCCTTGCTGAATGAACTGGGCATTGGCGCAGAACCGACCGATCAGAATGACATTACCGTGCTACGCCATGTGCGTTCGCGGGCGGAAGTTCGCGCAGCGGAGGAAATCGCTGCCCATACTCCGTGTGCGGATTTCGACAAATTTCAGCCACTGTTCGAGCAGGTGGAGCGTGAGTTGAAGTCCGGTCTGCGCAAAACGCTGCGCTTCGGACGCGATGCAAGCATTGCCATCGGCGATTTTTTTATTCTGGGCGGGCAACTGGCCTACGTGGCTGAGATGGGCGAGCAATACCGCACGCCCAACAAGGAGACAAATGCCCGCTTGCGTGTTGTCTACGCCAACGGAACCGAGAGCGATCTGCTCATTCGCTCCCTGCAGCGAGCTCTGTACAAGGACGATACCGGTCGTCGCCTGACCAACCCGGACGTAGGGCCACTGTTTGGCGATGCATCGGAGCCCGACGACATTGAAAGCGGAACCATCTATGTGCTGCGCAGCCTCTCCAGCCACCCATTCATCGTGGAGCACCGCGAGTTGATCCACAAGATCGGCGTGACTGGTGGCAAGGTCGAGGCCCGCATAGCAGCCGCGGAAAAGGATGCCACTTATCTGCTGGCCGACGTCGAGGTGGTCGCCACCTACAAGCTGCACAACATCAACCGTGTCAGGCTGGAAAACGTATTCCACCGCATGTTCGGCGGGGCACAACTCAACCTGACCATCGAAGACCGTTTTGGACACCCGGTCAAACCGAGGGAATGGTTTCTGGTGCCGCTGCATGTGATTGACGAAGCGGTTCAGCGCATTCGGGATGGATCCATCATCGACGTGGTCTATGACCCAACGACCGCTCAATTGCTAGGCCGTGCGTGCGCTGAATGACCTCGTGTGTTGTCGCGGAACTCTAGCGGCCCCAGTTTCCTCAAGACACCACCTGGTAATACAGATTCTGCGGATGCCTGGCCTGCGCAAAAAAGAACCAGCGCTCCGCAATCAGCCCCGGCGCCTGTACCAGCATCGCCAGCACCCACGGCAGCCCGGTGTGGCTTGCCAGGCCCCACACCATCAGCAGCACCGGCACCCCAAACGCCAGCACCTGAAACCCCAGCTTCACGTTCTTCACGGTCGCCGCCTTGGCCCCGTGAAAAAACTCGCGCGTATTGAACGCGCCGGCCGACATCCCCATCGACTTCTGCACCAGCTTGGGCGACTGGATGCCGGTGGCCGATTGCAAGGTCGATTTGTGTTTGATCCCCGCATTGCGCCGCAGCGACACGCCGCGCACGGCCCAGGCCACCAGCGTGATCACGATCGCGCTCAAGCCCGATGACTGGATCAGCACCACGTCGCCCGCCAGCGCGGCCAGCGCGCAGCCCAGCACCATGCCGGACGACAGGCCGATGAGGGTGAAGTTGATGATGGTCAGCGGGTGCGCCCATTCCTCAATAAAACGCAGGCAGGCGTAAATCATCGCGGTGCAGTACCACAGCGCCAGCGCGCCGGCGATCACCAGGGCGGGCAGCAGCCACCACCATGGAGTGGGCAGCGGCGTGGCTATAGGTGTGGGCATGGTCGCTATGGCGC
>JANLPN010000149.1:0-2430 GCA_031367285.1 Betaproteobacteria bacterium
GGCCTGATCACGCCCAAGGCCGTGCTCAGCCTCAACGGTGCGCTGCTGCCGCTCGGGGGTATGGCCGGCCAGTTTTTCTCTCCCGTGGCCAAACTCATGGCGGCAGCGCCGTTTGTGCCCAGGCTGTTTGCCTGGCACGCGTCCGACCCCTCGGTGCCTGAGCGCCTGATCGCCGGAACCGGCTCCGTACTGGACCCCCACCGGGCAGGCGCTTTATGGGCGCCTGGTCCGCAACCCCGGTCACGCGGCGAGGGCTCTGGCAATGATGGCCAACTGGGACCTGCCGTCGCTGGCGCGTGACCTCCCGCGCCTGCAAACCCACTTATGCCTGGCCGTAGGTTCGAACGACAGGGCGATTCCCCCCGCCCAGGCGCATCGGGTGCTGGCCTTGTTGCCACCCCACCCTCTGACCAGTGTTACCACCATGGCCGGTCTCGGCCATCTGGCACATGAAGAGCGTCCCGATCTGGTGGCGCAGTTGGTGTCGCGGCTGGCGCACGACGCACAGCTATCGCAGCAAAAAGGGGCGGCGAATACTCAGGGCTGAATGCTGTCAATGGTCAGCGTCACCTTGCCGGAACCGGTGGCGATGGGTCCAATCTGGCCGACCAGGTCGCCACTTTGCGGCATGGCGTCGCCCGAGCGGGAAACGCGCGCGCCAAGCACCACATTGGGAAATTTGGACAGCTTCAAGTCGGGCGACATGGCGCTGCTGTCGTCCAGCGTAAAACCCAGTGGCAAATCACCAGCCTTGCGCTTGAGAATGGCCAGCGGCATACGCGGGCCCTGCGCCGCGCGGGCAAAAATAAACACCGTGTCGGTCGGTGCGACCTTGCCGGCCAGACTGGCGGCCAACTGCACTACACCGCTGATCTGCCCAGCCACAAGCCCGCCAGCCTGCGCGGCCGGCTCACCGGCTCCGGCACTGGCGGTAGCTGCCGCGCCCGCCCTGGCTGGCTCTATCGATGCCGCTGCGGCGACGGTTGCTCCGCCTGCGCCACCTGCCGCGCGAGCCTGCTGGATGCTGTTCTCGAGTCCGGTGGCAAATTCGCTGCCGGGCGGTGCCAGTTGCTGGGCCTGGACCCAGTACTTCAGGGCCCCAGCGAAGTCCTTGCGCTCGAAAGCCGCACTTCCGGCCAGCGCCAGCGCCTTGAGGTTTTTGGGGTCGAGCTGCAACGCCCGTTGAACCAGTTTGATGGGTTCTCCCACCAGGCTCTGGCCCTGTGTCATGGCCAGCACGTCGGCGTGGTCGGCCAGCAACTGGGCATCCTCGGGCGACAGCGCCCGCGCACGTGCGTAGGCGCGGCTGGCCTCGGGATAACGCTGCAACACGGCGTAGGAGCGCGCCAGCATGAGCCAGCCCTGCGCGTCGCCGGCCTCGGCCGTAGCCTTGCCCTCCATGCGTTTCGCGAGTTTGTCCACCATGGCTTCGATTTGCGCTGCCGTCACCTCGCCGGCCGGGGCACTGGCAGCTGCCTGGGGCGGTGGTGCAAGCGCTTGCGGATTGCCGAGCAAGCCATACACCACCACCACAAACAGCGGGATCGATATGCCCAGCGCCCAGGCGGTTTTACCGGCACGCGCCTCGACGGCGGGACGCTCCACGCCCTGTTCTTCCTCCAGCGCCCGGCGTTCGATCTCGGTGCGCGCAACACGGTGCTGGTCGCCATCCAGCGTACCGGCCGCGAGCTCGGCGTCCAGCGCCGCAAGTTGTTCGCGCAGCACCGACAGGTTGGCGCGCCGCCCGTCAGGGGACCAGGAACCGGCAGATGCCGAAGCCGTGCGGCGAAACAGGGTGGGCAACAACAGCAACAGCGCCAGAATTATCAGGGCGACAAAACCAGCCAGGAAAATACTCATGAATTGCCCGTGCCTTCATCGAGCAAAGCCCGTGCGCGTTGCGCCTGCTCCGGGCTCCAGACATCCGCGGCGGCCTCGCGCCGGCGCCGGCGAATGTTGACAAACAGCACCGTAGTGGCCAGCAGCAGCAACACAAAAGGCCCTATCCACAACAACAGCGTATCGGCCTTGAGCGGCGGACGGTACAGCACAAAGTCGCCGTAGCGCGCAACCATGAAGTCCACGATCTGCTGTTTGCTCTGGCCGGCCTTTAGTTTTTGCCGGATCTGTTTGCGCAGATCCACGGCCAGGTCGGCATGTGATGCGGCAATGGTTTCGTTCTGGCACACCAGGCACCGCAGTTCTTCGGCAATCGCCAGCACACGTGCTTCGAGTGCCGGATCGTCCGAAGCCGGTGTTGCCTCTTTGGCGCCGACGCCGATGGCAAAAAATCCCAGGCCCAGCAGCAACCAGGGCAACAACACTACCCGCATCGCCTTATGCACCGAGTTTCCTCACCAGCGGAAGGATTTCGTCGCGCAGCACCTCGGGCGTGACCGGGCCGATCTGTTTGTAGCGGATCACGCCAGC
>JANLPN010000158.1:0-28450 GCA_031367285.1 Betaproteobacteria bacterium
GGTGCTGCCACCGACGTGGCGGAGGGCATACGTGCCCTGGCGGTGGACAAGGACCAGCATGCGCGCTGGAACCCGGCGCGTATCGAAGACGTTACGGCGGACATGGTGGCGCCTTTTTTTGCAAGCCCGTGGCCTGCGCACGCGCACCCGCTGCGGGAACTGGCTTGACGCCCTCGTGCGGCCGCGTCAACGGGGCGTGCCGAACTCCTGCACCCAGTACGCACCCATGGCACTCCTGGCGTTGACCGCGAAGGCGACGCCCATCTCGGTATAGCCGGGATTCATGAGGTTGGCGCAATGCCCCGGGCTTTTGAGCCAGCCTGCCATTGCGGATTCCGGCGTCAACTGGCCGGCGGCAATGTTCTCGCCGGTCAGGCGCCAGTGGTAGCCGGCACGGCTTACGCGCTGCGCGGGCGTGGACCCGTCGCGCGCCTTGTGGCTGAAGTAGTCCTCGCTTGCCATGTCGTTGGCGTGCCCGGCCGCAGCTGCTTCCAGCGACTTGTCCCACGACAGCGCCGCTGCGGCGTCGAAAGCCTTGTCGCCGCAGCGGCGCGGTTCGGAGCGTGCCTGGTTGACCAGCGCCAGCATACGTTCGGCGGTCTGCCCGCGTGTCAATTCCACCTTGGGCGCGAACGGCGCCGCCAGCACGATCCAGAGCTGATTGCGGGTCTCAAACACACCGATTTCGGACAACGCGGCCGCGCCGACCTGCGCGCAAAACCGCTCGGCCAGCAAGTCTTCGAGCCGGGAGCGCAGGTTTTCCCCGGAGACGGTGATGGCCTGCGCCCGGGTAATGCGGTAGCCCGAGGATTTGAGCGCGGCGTTGAGTGTGGCGCCGCGCGCCAAACGCGCTGCAGCGGCATTAAGCGCGGCCTGCGGTGCGACGGGTGCGGCGGTGGCGGCACAGGCGCCCCGCGGGGCCCGCAGACGGTTCACGATACGCAGCACCGAGTCGGTCTGGGCAACAAGGCCCGCCGGTGCCGCCAACAGCCACAGCGCCAGCACTAGGCACAGGGGTATTTTTGAAGCGGGTCGCGCACACGTGGACATCCGCCCAAGTATCCGGCAAGACGCCGTCCCGGCATTTGTACTTGCCGCGTAAAACGCGTAAGCTGCCACAACTCCTTCTGGAGTAGCCGCCTCACCGCGCAGGCGAGCCGGGTTCCCCTGGCCTGGCCTGGCCCGCGCTGCCCCACCCTCGAAATTACGTCGAAAGTTTTGCGCCATGACCGATCACCCCAATGACTCCGCCCGCCGCCAATGGCTGTTCCAGGCCGGCGCCGCCGCCTGGTCGGTCACTGCCGCGCGCCTGGCACAGGCGCAAGCCCAGGCCTGGCCCAGCAAACCGCTGCGCCTGGTGGTTCCGTTTGCGCCCGGCGGCAGCTCCGAAATCGTGGCCCGCGCGGTCGCCGGGGAAATGGCCAAGACCATTGGCCAGAACGTGTTCGTGGACAACAAGCCCGGTGCCGCGGGCAACATCGCCATGCAGGAGGTGGCCAATTCCACCGACGACCACACGCTGATCCTGGGCCATATAGGCACGCTTGCGGTGAATCCCTATATTTTTCCCAAGCTGCCCTACGACGCTGGCAAAGACTTCGTGCCGGTGACACTGGTGTCCAAGGTGCCGAGTTTGTATGTGGTGCACCCGGACCTGCCGGTCAAGACGCTCAAGGAATTCGTGGCGTATGCCCGGTCCAAACCTGGCCAGCTCAACTATGGCTCGGCCGGCAACGGCAGCGCCGGGCATCTGGCGTTTGAATATTTCAAGATGGTGTCCGAGACTTTCATATTGCACGTGCCCTACCGCGGTACCGGCCCGATGCTGACCGACCTGATGTCGGGCCGGCTGGACGCCGCTTCGGTGGGTGCACCCGCGTTGTTGCAGTTCATCAAGGCGGGCAAGTTGCGCTGCATCGCCACCGGCACCGCGACGCGCCTGCCCCAGCTGCCCGATGTGCCGACGGTGGCCGAACAAGGTTTCAAGGGCTTCGAGATGACCCAGTGGTACGGCCTGCTGGCACCGGCCAAATGGCCCAAGGCCAACGTGGCCAGGCTGGAGGCCGAAGCCATCAAGGCCACCCGCGGCAGCGTGGTCAAGGAAAAACTGGCGGTCGATACGGCGTTGGCGGTCGGCAACACCGGCGCGGAGTTTGACGCTTTCATCAAGGCCGAGCAGGCGCGCTGGAAGCCCGTGATTGCCCGGGCACAGATCAAGCCGGAAGGGGCTTAGCCGTCCGCGCCGACTTTCTTAACGGTGCGTTCAACGCCCTGTGAACGCCGGTGGCCGCTTCTGGGGAAAGGCGCGCACGGCTTCCTGGTGGTCGTGGCTGCGGTTGGACAAGGCTTCGTAACCAATCGCCGCGTCCATCATGCTGTGCGCGAGTTGCTTGAGGCCGATATTGATCACCATCTTGGTGGTCCGTATCGCCTGCAGCGCTCCCCCGGCCAGGCGGTCGGCGAAAGCGTCGACGCGCGCGTCCAGTTCGGCCGCGGCCACCGCATGGTTGATGAGGCCGATACGCGCCGCCTCCGGCGCCAGCATCAGGTCCCCAGTCATCAGGTATTCCTTGGCGCGTGCGTAACCTATCAGTTGCGGCCATATCACCACGCCGCCGTCCCCCGCCGTGAAACCCACGCTGACATGCGGGTCGCCTATCTTTACATGCTCCGCGGCAAAAATCACGTCGCACAGCAGGGCGATGGTTGCACCCAGCCCGGTGGCGTGGCCGTTGAGTTTGGCGATCACGGGTTTCTCGCAATCGAGCAGCGAAAACACAATCCGTTTCGCCTCGCGCGCGGTGACGCGGTCGAACTCGTCGGTACGGTCGATCATGGTCTGCATCCACTGCAGGTCGCCACCCGAGGAGAAGGCGCGGCCCGCGCCCGTCAACACAATCACCTCGGAGTCCGGGTCGTCGGCCGCGTCGATAAATACCTGGGCCAGCTCGCGGTGCATTTCAGGCCCGATCGCATTGAGCTTGTCCGGCTGGTTGAGTGTGAGCGTGAGCACGCGGCCGCGGCGGCTGTACAGAATGGTCTTGTAGCTGTCGAGTTTTGACATATGCATTTTCCTTTGGTGTCGCTCCTCACGGGAAAACGCCGGGCGTATGGCAGCAGGTCCCCGTTCGCAGGTCGGCGGAGTGCTTACGCGACTTCGAACAGGCCGGCCGCGCCCATGCCGCCGCCCACGCACATCGTCACCACCACGTACTTCACGCCCCGGCGTTTGCCTTCGATCAGGGCGTGCCCTACCAGGCGCGAACCGGTCATGCCATAGGGGTGGCCGATCGAGATGCCGCCACCGTTGACGTTGTAGATTTCCGGGTCGATGCCCAACTGGTCGCGGCAGTACAGCGCCTGGCACGCGAAGGCTTCGTTCAGCTCCCACAAGCCAATGTCCTTCACACTCAGGCCGTGTTGTTTGAGCAGCTTGGGCACGGCGTAGATCGGGCCTATGCCCATTTCCTCTGGGGCGCAGCCGGCCACGGTCATGCCGCGGTAGACACCCAGAGGCTGGAGGCCGCGTTTCCGGGCCAGGCCGGCTTCCATGATCACGCAGGCGCTGGCGGCATCGGATAGCTGGCTGGCATTGCCCGCCGTGATGACCCCGCCTTCGATTACGGGCTTGAGTCCCTTCAGACTGTCAAGCGATGTGTCGGCCCGGTTGCCTTCGTCGCGACCCAGCGTCACGTCGCGGTAGCTGATGGCGCCGGTCGCCTTGTCCGCCACCGCCATGCTGGTGGTGAATGGCACGATCTCGCGGTCAAAGCGGCCGGCCTGCTGGGCCGCCGCCGTGCGTTGCTGCGACTGCAGCGAATACAGGTCCTGCGACTCCCGGCTGATGGCGTATTTCCTGGCCACGAACTCGGCCGTCATGAGCATCGGCATATAGGCGGTGGGCGCCAGGCGTTCCAGGTTCGGGTCCTTGGCCCCCATCGCGCTCTCGAAGTAGGCCTTCTGCTCGGCCGTGATGTTCTCGTGCCCGCCGGCAACGACGATCTGCATGCCGTCCACCATCACCTGCTTGGCCGCGGTGGCGATCGCCATCAGGCCCGAGGCGCATTGCCGGTCCATGGTCTGGCCGGAGGCCGTCACCGGCAGGCCGGCGGCCAGCGCGGCGTTGCGCGCCAGGTTCATGCCGGCGGTGCCGGATGTCAGCACCGTGCCGATGACCACGTCCTCCACCTCGCCGCCTTCGATGCCAGCGCGTTGCACGGCCTGCGCGATCACGTGGCCCAGCATGGTGGGCGATTTGGTGTTGTTCAGCGAACCCTTGTAGGCCCGGCCGATGCCGGTGCGCGCTGTCGAAACGATTACGGCTTCTCTCATGATGATGTCCTTGTGGTGGTTGATGTTTGGGTGTAAAGGTGCAAACGAATCGTCGCCAGTGGCGGATTCATTGGTACCTTCTTCAATGGGCGCTGCTGTCCGTACCCAGGTAGGCCGCGATCACGGCCTCGTTGTTCTGGACTTCCTGCGGCGTGCCTTCGGCAATCTTGCTGCCGAAATCCAGCACCACGATCTTGTCGGAGATCTCCATGATGGTCGGTATGTCGTGTTCGACCAGCAGGAAGGTGACTCCGAGTTCCGCGCGCACGCGCTGGATCAGCGCCGTCATGGCGGCCTTCTCCGAAGCGCTCATGCCGGCCATGGGTTCGTCCAGCAGTACCATGCGGGCCTTCTGCATCAGGGCGCGCGCGAACTCGACCTCTTTTTGCCGGCCGTACGACAACTCGGATGGCTTGAGATTGGCCGTGTCGTCCATACCCAGAAAGGACAATACCTCGTGGGCCGATGCCACCGCCGCCTTTTGTTCGGCGCGTGCGCGCGGCGACATAAAGGCGCCTTGCAGCAGGCCCGAGCTGCCCTGCTGGTAAGCCCCTACCAGCAGGTTCTCCAGCACGGTCAGGCCGCCGAACAGCGCCAGGTTCTGGAAGGTGCGTGCGATGCCGTGGCGCGACACCTTGTAGGCAGCCTGCGCGGTGATGTCCTCGCCGTCGAAGGTCACCTTGCCGCTGGTCGGCGTGTACATGCCGGTGATGCAGTTGAACATGGTGGTCTTGCCGGCACCATTGGGGCCGATCAGCGAGGTGATCGCCCCGCGCGGCAGCGTGAAGGACACGTCCTTGAGCGCCATGATGCCCTGGAAGCGCATCTGCATGGCGGACACTTCGAGCAGCGGCGTAGTCACGCTTCCGGCTACCTTACCCGCATTCACTGGGGTACCTTCGCCCTGACGGGCTGCGGTGCGAGCGCCTTCGGGCGGCCGGGCGGCGCTCATACGGCCTCCTTCGCGCCGGCCGTTGCCGGCTTGGTGGTGCCCAGATAGGACTCCTTCATGGCATCGTTGGCTGCCACCTCGGCAGCCGGGCCGGACAACACGACGCGGCCACCGTTCAGTATGTAGGCCGTGGCCGCGAATTCCAGCGCCAGGCGCGCGTTCTGCTCGACCACCAGCATGGCCGTGCCCAGCGTTTCGCCCACCACGCGCAATTGCTTGTAGATGTCTTTCACGATCAGCGGCGCCAGGCCCAGCGACAACTCGTCCACCAGCAGCAGCTTCGGTCGCCCGATCAGCGCGCGGCCCAAGGCCAGCATCTGCTGCTCGCCGCCCGACAACCAGCCGGCGGAGGATTGGCGGCGTTCGAGCAGCCGGGGAAACAGTGCGTAGACGGAATCCAGCCCTTCGCGCACCTTGGCGCGCGGCAGGATGGCGGCCCCCACCAGCAGGTTGTCCTCCACGGTGAGCTGCTTGAAGACCAGCCGCCCTTCCGGTACCTGTCCCATGCCTTTGCGCACCAGGCGATGCGCGGGCTGGCCCAGTATCGATTCACCGGCGAAGCTGACGGACCCGCCGGTCACGTGGCCGTGGTGCAGATCCAGCAAAGCGGTCACGGAGCGGATAAGCGTGGTCTTGCCGGCGCCGTTGGCGCCCAGCAGTGCCACGATGCTGCCCTGCGGCACCGACAGGCTGACGTTTTCCAGCGCCAGGCCCTTACGGGCATAACCTACCGAGAGGTCTTTGATTTCTAGCATGTTCGCCATCACTGCCCCCGCTTGGATGCGATTCGGTCGCGCCACTGCTTGCCCATGCCGGCAATGCCGCCGGGCGCGAATATCAGCAGCAGGATCACCAGGCCACCAAAGATCAGCTGCACCAGTTGCGCCTTGTCCTCTACCAGTATCAGGTGGACCAGCCCGGTCGTCTCCCCGGCCTGCGAGGCAAAGCCGTTGATGATGGACGGCAGCAGCAGCCACAACGCAGCGCCCACCAGCGAGCCCCACAGCGAACCCATGCCGCCGATGATGATCATGGCAATGAACTGGATAGCGAAGCTGATGCCAAAGGCCTCGGAGGTCACGTTGGTCAGGTAATACGCGTAGAGCGCACCGGCCATCGAGGCGATGGCCGAGCTCAGCATAAAGGCCTTGAGGCGCAGGATACGCACGTCGGCGCCCACGGCGGTGGCGGCCAGTTCATGGTCGCGCATGGCCATCAGCAAACGCCCTTCACGCGTATTCAGCGTGTTGCGCAAACCCCAGTAGACCAGGGCCACCACCGGCAGCAGGAAGAAATACCAGCGGATGGGCGTATTTAGCTCGAACGAGCCCAGCATAGCCGCCTTGTAAGGTATGCCCGCGAAGTCGAATAGCTTGAACTGGAACTGCAGGAACGCGAAGATCACGATGTAGTGCAACGCCATGGTGGACAACACGAAGTACAGCCCGCGCACGCGCAGCGAGGGCAGCCCGGCCAGCAGGCCGGTCAGCGCGCCGGTAATGCCGGCCGCCACAAGCACCAGCGGAAACGGCCAGCCCCACAGCGTGCCGGCCGCCGCGGAGGTCATCGCGCCCATGGCGTACAGGGCCGCATGCCCAATGGAGATCAGCCCGGCACAACCGGTCAGGTAGTTGAGCGACAACGCGCCCAGCATGGCGATCAGCATCAGGTTGATCTGCGTCAGGCCCAGGTTGAGCAACTGCACGTTGGACAGGTGGATGCCGAAGATTGCCCGCTCCGTCAGCACCACCGGCAGGTAGAACAGGGCCGCGACAAAGACCACCCGCCAGACCCATTGCTTGAGGCCGGTACCGGATGGCGCGCGAGGCGCGGCTGGAAGTGTTTGAGTGTTCATGGCATGTATGCGTGAGCGTCAGACGCGACCCAGTTCCTTTTGGCCAAAGAGACCCCAGGGCCGGACCATCAGAATCACCAGCAGCAGGCCGTAGATCACGATGTCGCTGGACTTGGGCGAGATGTAGGTGGCGGCCAGTTGCTCTATCAGGCCCACCAGGATGCCGCCAATGATGGCGCCGGGAATACTCTGGATGCCGCCGATCACGACCGCGGGCAGGGCCAGCAGGCCTATGCCCTCCAGCTCGGTGGAGACGATCTGCAGTTGCCCTAGAAATACCCCGCCGATGGCCGCCAGCACGCTGCCGATGGCCCAAGCCAGGCGGTTCATGACGTTGACGTTCACGCCCGAGACCACGGCCGCCTCATGGCCGTCGGCCGTGGCACGCATCAGCAGGCCTATGGGCGTGAATTTGAAGAAGGCGCCGAACCCGGCCATGCAGACCCAGCTGACCACCATGGCCGTCAGGTGCAACTGGGAAATCCGCAGGCTGCCGAGCACGAACACGCCGCTGGGCATAGGCGTGGTCAGCGGGCGGCCCTGCGAGCCGTAGAAAATCTCGATCAGGGCGCGCATCACGATCGACAGCGCGATGGTGAGCATGATGACCGACAGCATGGGGCGCCCCGAGAGCGGCTGGATCAGCAGTATGTGGATGACCACACCCAGCGTTGCCGCCGCGCCGATGATGAACAGCACCGCCACGCCGAAAGGCAGCTTCAGCACCGACACGGCGGTGACGGCGAAAAACGCGCCGCACACCACGAACATGCCTTGCGCGAAGTTGAAGACATCCGTCGCCTTGAAGACGACGGCAAAACCCAGGGCCACCAGCCCGTAGATGCTGCCTACCGCGAGGCCGCCGAAGAGAACTTGTGCAAGCATGATGGTCCCTGGATGTGTTGCCTGGTGGCCTACTTGAGGTACTTCTCGAAGTCCTTGAAGCCGCCGTAGCTCTTGACCTTGTTGGCGGCATAGTCGAAGCCGATGATCTTGTGCACCTGCGGTCCGCCGTGGTCGGTAGCTGTGTAGTTAATGGGCGCGGTCAGGCCACCGGTTTCGGCCGTGAAACCCTTGGCCATGCTTTCCACCAGGGCGGCACGGGTCACGTTGGCGCCCAGCTTGGAAATACGGTCACCCACCATGTGCGCCACGATCCAGCCGGCCGCGTAGTTGATGTCTTCCTTGATGGCACCGCGGCCAGCTTTGTCGGCAAAGGCGCTCAGCTCCTTGTTGCCGGGGCTGTCGTCGGAGCCGCCGGGGGAGACGCAGGTGGACACGTAGTAGCTGGCACCGGCAGCCGCACCCATGGCGGCGTAGATCTGCGGCGTCGCCAGATAGGTGATCCCCACCGCCGGAATCTTCACGCCGTACTGGGCCAGCGCCTTCATGGTCAGGATGGCGGTGTTGGGCACGCCATAGATAGTGATGAAGTCGGGCTTGAGGTTCATGATCTCGAGCGCCTGCGGTGTGACGTCCACCGCGGTGACCTTCATCGTGACCGGTGTGGCCGTGCCGCCGAGCTTGGTCACGGCTTCCGCGACGTAATCGTGGTATTCCTTGCCGCCCGCGCTCTCGATCGCCACCGTCACAACCTTGGGCGCCTTGAGCTTGAGGGTGTCGACGAAATAGCCGACACCGGCCTGCGCCATGGGCTTGTACGCGCACATGCCGTGGTAAGTGAGCGGTGATGCGGGTTCGATCAGGGGCTTGGTGGGCGTGTAGGTGCCGACCACCGGCACCTTGCCGGCCCGGATGGTCGGGGCCAGCGCGACTTGGCCACCGGAGCTGCCCATGCCCGAAATGCCCAGCACCGGCGTCTGGCTCACGAACTTCTCGTAAATTATCTTGTCCTGGGCGGCGTTGAACTTGTTGTCCTCGGCCAGCACATTGATCTTGCGGCCGTTGATGCCCCCGGCGTCGTTGATCTTTTTCATGTAGTCCTGGAAGCCCTTGACCCAGGTGCTTTGCGATTCCGAGGTCGGCCCGCTCATGTCCATCTGTACGCCCCAATCAATGCGGTCCTTGTAGACGCCGTCCTGCGGCGTCTCCTGGGCGATGGAGCCGAACGCCAGCAGGCTGGTGACGGCTGCGGTGGCGAAGGATCCGTGGATTCTGGAATGCGTTTTCATGGTGTCTCCTGGGGTTTACGACTGCCGTTTATCGGCAGTATGGGGTTGGAAAAAAGAGGGAATTCATGGGTTCAGTGGCGGCTGTCGCGGGGGGCGGCGGCGGCACGGTGCAATTCCTGGCCTATGGTGCCGAACACGTAGTCGGCGATCACGTTGGCGGCGCGGACCAGCTTGCCCTGCCCGAGCAGGCCGTGCATCTGGTCGTTGCAGTGCAGTGCGGTCACGCGCACGCCGTCCTGGTCCAGACGCCGTGCATAGGCGCGGCCTTCGTCGCACAGCGGGTCATGTGTCACCGTCAGCACCAGCGCAGGCGGTGCACCGGCCAGGCTTTCGGCGCGTAATGGCGAGGCCTTCCAGCCGAGCCGGTCGGCGGCACGCGGGGTGTAGTGGCCGATGAACCAGTGCATGGTGGCGGCCGTCAGCGGCACGCCCGAAGTCACGCGTTGGTAGGAGTCGCTGGAGGCAGTCAGGTCCAGTACCGGATAAATCAGTGCCTGGAAAACGGCGGGCGGTACGCTGCCATCGCGCCCCATCAGCGCCAGCGCCGCGGCCAGGTTGCCGCCGGCACTATCGCCGCCGACGGCGATGCTGTTACGGTCGATGCGCAGCTCGGTGACATGCTCCGCCACCCAGCGCAGCGCCGCCGCCGAATCGTCCAGCCCCGCCGGGAAGGGATGTTCGGGCGCCAGCCGGTAGTCCACCGCCACCACGCAGATGCGGGCCACGGTGGCCAGCCGGCGGCACATGCGGTCATGGCTCTCCAGGTTGCCTATGACCCAGCCGCCGCCGTGCAGGAACAGCATGCACGGCAGGGGGGTGTCGGCGGCCGTGCCCAGGCCGCGGTAGATGCGCAGCGTGATGGTAGAGCCCCCAGCCCTGGCGTCGCCAGGCCCCCCGGGGGGGTGCGAGAAAACTTGGGAGCGGCCCGGCGTTTTCTCATTCATGCCAGCGGGCCCAGGAATTTCCACGTCACGCACCGAGGCCACCTCGCCGCCGGGTGTCTGCATGGGTTCCCAACTGGCGGCGTAGGCGGCGCGTGCCGCCATGGGCGTCAAGGCCTCGAAGGGCGGATAACCGGCCTTGGCCGCCAGCGCCAGCAGGCGCGCGGTGTCCGGGTCGAAAGGAAGTGGGGTGGCTTGCATGGGCAACTCTCGGGCGGGCATGTCAGTTTTCCATTGCGCTGCGCGCCACCCACGACGCATGAAAGATCGAGCGGCCGCCGCGCACGGCCGCTCCGAAGCGGCCAGCCCGCCCCCCAGTGGGGCTGAGGCCAGCGGCTCCATGCCCGCCTGCGCGGGCATGGACTGGCCGAAGAGGCGACTGCCTCTGGCAGCGCCACGACTCGGACGGTCTACACGCAGTGAGACCGGACAGACGGGGGGCGTCTTTCATACTAGCTGCCGGTCCAGCGCGGCGCACGTTTCTCGCTGAAGGCCAGTGCCCCCTCGCGTGCATCGTTGGAGGCGATGATCTGCTCCAGCAGTTCGCGCTGGCGCGGCCAGATTTCGGCTGCGGGCCAGGCGGGTGCCTGGGTCATCACACGTTTGGTCATCTGCACGGCCAGCGGCCCGTTGCCGGCAATGGTGCGGGCCAGAGCGCGCGCCCCGTCCAGCGCGCCGCCCGGTGCGGTCAGGCGGTTGACCAGGCCCCATTGCCGCGCCTCTTTGGCCGGCATGAGCTCGCCGGTCAGCGCGTATTCGAGCGCGATCTGGCGCGGAATACGCTGCGGCAGCCGGATCAGGCCGCCGGAGCCGGCTATCAGGCCGCGCTTGACCTCGGGGATACCGAACTGCGCGTTGTCGGCCGCCACCAGCAGGTCGCAGGCCAACGCAATCTCGCAACCTCCGGCCAATGCATAACCCTCGACCGCCGCGATCAGCGGCTTGCGCGGCGGCGTCTCGCAGATGCCGGCCAGCCCGCGGCCAGGAAGCTCCACGCGTTCGCCGCGCAAGAAGGCCTTGAGGTCCATGCCGGCGCAGAAATGGCCGCCGGCACCGGTGAGGATGCCCAGCGTCAATGCCGGGTCGCTGTCGAGTTCGTCCATGGCCCGCGCTATTCGCTCCGATGCGGCGCGGTCGAGGGCGTTGCGCAAGGCGGGCCGGTTGATCGTGACGATCAGCACGGCACCTTCGCGTGCGACAAGCACGGCTTCGGGCATGGCCTGGGACTGGTTCTGTTCCGTCATCGTGTCCTCACGCACTCTTCAGGCTGGCGACCAGGCCTATGCGGTCACGGATGACCCGGCCCGATACGACGTGACCGTCCTTCACCTGCACGATGCCGTTGCAGTGGAGCACGGATGTCTGTGGACGCGGTGTGACCCCCGGCAATCCACCAAGGTAACGGCCGGTCTGGCGCACGTGGAACGCCACCTCGGAGCCGGAGGAGAACAGTTCGGTGATCTCGCCGGATTCGACCGCGAAAGCCAGCGGCACGCCGGTGATGTGTTCGTCGTCGCAACGCACGCCCGCCACGGAAGTGGGCCAGGACGTGGTGAGCCACTGGCGCACCACGGCTTCGGCCTGCGCGTCGGGCGGCAACACGGCAGTGTCCCAGGGCGCGGGCGCGGGCGGATCGATGAGGTCGGCGACACCGGACTTCAGTTGCCGCTGGCGCGTCTGATAGTCTTCCTGCGCCACGCAGCCGGTAAGTTGCTGACCATTGCTGCGGTAGATCGCCACGCCCGACCAGCAAGTCCTGCGTCCGTCGCCGCCACCCGATGCGCCATGCTGGGTGAACAGTACCGCGACCCGGTTGCTACCGGCCAGCACCTGGTGCACGGTCATGCCCAGGCCCGGAAAGGTGTCCATCTGCTTCTGCACGGCCGGCAGCCATTGCGCGTCGCGGCCGGCAAAGGTGTATTCACCGATGTGCAGCGTGTAGTCGGGCGTCGCGAACTCGTGCGCCGCGCTTGCGTCGTGGCTGTTGAAATAGTCCACCACCCAGCGCCGGGCCAGGTGCACTACGGAGCTTGGCGCGTCACCCATGGTCCGGCTCCTTTCGATAAAGGCGCCGCAGCTCGGGCTTGAGCAGCTTGCCCGAAGCGTTGCGCGGCAGCGAAGCAGCAAACTCGAACGAGGTCGGGCACTTGTAGCGCGCAAGGCGTTCGCGTGCGAAGGTGATCAGTTCCTCCTCGTTCGCTTGCCGGCCCGGGCGCAGCACCACGATGGCCTTGGGTGTTTCGCCCCAGCGTTCATGTGGCACGCCGATGACTGCCACTTCCAGAATGGCGGGATGCGCGTTGAGAGCGTTTTCGACCTCGGCGGGGTAGATGTTCTCACCGCCCGAGATGATCATGTCCTTGAAGCGGTCGAACAGGTAGACATAACCTTGCGCATCCCGGTAGGCCGCGTCGCCGGTGCGCAGCCAGCCGCCGGGCATGATGGTCTCGCCCGTGGCATCCGGATTGTTCCAGTAGCCTTTCATGACCATGCCGGAGCGGATCCAGATTTCACCCACGGCGCCGGTGGCCACATCCTCCAGCGTAGTGGGGTCGATGATGCGCAGTTCCACCCAAGGCATGGGACGTCCGACGGAACGCAGCAGGCCGGAACGCTCGCCTTCCGGTTCATGGTCTTCCGGAACGAGCACGACCACGGTTCCGGAGGTCTCGGTCATGCCATAGGCATGCATGAAACCGCAGCGCAATACGTCCAGCGCACGGCGCAACAACACCTCGCCGATCGGGGCCGCCCCATACATCAGCAGTTGCAGGCTCGACAGATCGGCATGCTCGATACCCGGCGCCTGCAGTATGGACTGCACCACCGTGGGTACCAGAAAGGTGTGCGTGACGCGGTATTTCTCGATGTATTCGATCACCTGTGCAACGTTCACCTCGCGCATCAGCACGGTGTGGCCGCCCACGGTCATGGTGCTCGATCCATAACCGATGCCACCGATATGGAACATCGGCATGGCCACCAGGTTGACGCTGCTCTTGCCCATGCCCCAGGACTCGCCCAGCCGCTGCGTAAAGGACATGCCGTGGTTGGTCAGCATCACGCCCTTGGGCAGGCCGGTGGTACCGGAGGTATAGAGCAGCAGCGCCACCTCATCCGGCTGGCCCCTATGGCCGGGGTCGGTTGCCGGGGCCGTGGCGCGCCACGCGTCGTAGTCGTCTCCCAGCATGATGACGAGGCGCAAGCTGGCGCAACGCCGCGCCTCGTCGCTCAGCAGGGCTTGTTCGCCCGGGCCGACGATCAGCACGGTAGGCTGTGCATCCTGCACGATGGCCGTGAGCTCGGGCGCTGCCAGGCGCCAGTTCAGGCCCACCAGGGTCGCACCGATCTTGCTGGTGGCATACAGCAGCTCGTAACACTCGGCCCGGTTCTTGGTGAGCAGCGCCACGCGGTCTCCGGCACCCACACCCGCGGCGCGCAAGGCGTTGGCCGATTGCGAGCTGAAGCCATGGAGTTGCGCGAACGACCAGGTCACGCCCTCGAAAGTCAGCGCGGGTGCCTGCGGGGTGTCCGCTGCGTGCTGGCGGACGATCTGGGCGAAGGTCTGTGTCATGGCGAGGCGCTTCCGGGCTCAATAGCTCTTGGGCAGGCCCAGGCTGTGTTGTGCCACGAAGTTCAGGATCATTTCGCGGCTGACCGGAGCGGTCTTGTGCATGCGGGCGATGAACCACAGGTCGGCCAGGCCGTATTCCAGCGCCATGCCGTTGCCACCGTGGATCTGGATCGCCTGGTCCAGCGCCTCCAGCGAGGCATCGGCGGCGGCGAACTTGGCCATATTCGCGGCCTCACCGGCCTCGGCGGAACCCAGGTCGTACAGCTGCGCGGCGCGCGCCGTCATCAGGCGGGCCTGCTGCACGCCGACATAGGCCTTGGCCAGCGGATGCGCAATGCCCTGGTGCGCGCCGATGGGCGTCTTCCACACGGTGCGGTCGATGGCGTATTGCGAGCCCTTCTCGATCGCATAACGCGAAATGCCGTTGTTGATGGCGGCCGCGCAGACGCGCTCCGGGTTCAGCCCGGCGAACAGGTGGCGCAGGCCCTGCCCTTCCTTGCCGACCAGGGTTTCCGGCCCCAGCGCGACGTTGTCGAAATACAGCATGAACTGCGTCTCGGGCACGTGTATAGCGGTTTCGATCGGGGTCATGCTGATTCCGGGCGCACTGACCGGTACGATGAACATCGACAGCTGGCCTCGACCCTGCTCGTCCAGTGTTTCGCCGCGCGCCACCACCATGATCGAGTCCACCTCGTCGACGGCCGAGGTCCAGTACTTGTTGCCGTTCAGCTTCCAGCCGCCGTTGCCATCGGGGCGCGCCACGGTGCTTATCTTGTGTGTGTTGGTGCCGGCATTCGGTTCGGTGATGGCGAAGGCCAGCCTGCGCTTGCCGCTGGCCAGGCCCGGCAGCCAGTCCTGCTTCATGGTTTCGCTGGCGTGTTGCTCGATGATGGGCGCGCAGATGGCGCCGATTACCAGCGACAGCATCGGGCAGCCCTGGGCTCCCGACTCCTCGACCACCACGTTGTAGTCGGCCAGGCCGCTGCCGCCGCCGCCGTATTTCTCGGCGATGTGCACTCCAAGGAAACCGGCCTCGCCCAGCGCATTCCACAACTCGACCGGCTTTTGCTTGAGCTTGACCTTTTCCTGGAAATAACGGCGCCCGAAGCTGCCCACCAGTTTGCCAACGCTGTCGCGCAGCATTGCGTGGTGGTCGGCCGTGTCGACCAGTGCGGAACCAAAAATGTTTGCCATGTGAAATTACCTCAGGAGTATGTGTTCATGCCGCCTGCGACGGCCATTCGAAGAAACCCTTGCCCGATTTCTGGCCGAGTTCGCCGCGCGCCACCATTTCTTCCAGCAGGCGCGGCGGTGCGTAGCGCTCGCCCAGCGCCTTGCTCAGCTGGCGCGCGATGTCCAGGCGCACGTCCAGGCCTACGATGTCGCTCAGGCGCAGCGGCCCCATCGGGTGGCGGTAGGCGATGACCATGGCGCGGTCGATGTCCTCGGCGCTGGCCACCCCGTCCTGCAGCATGCGCATCGCTTCCAGCGAAGCGATCAGGTCGAGCCGGCTGGTTGCGAACCCCGGCACGTCGCTGACCGTGATGGTGGTCTTGCCGGTGGCTTCGGCGAATTGCCGTGCCAGCGCCAGCGTCTGTGCGCTGGTGTGTTCGCCGCGTACCAGTTCGACCATTTGCAGCGACCACACCGGGTTGAAAAAATGCATGCCCAGGAAGGTGGAAGGGTCGCGCACCGACCCGGCGAGTTCATTGATCGACATCGAACTGGTGTTGCTGGCGATGATGCGCGGGCCGCGGGTGTCGATCTGCTTGAGCACCTGCTGCTTGAGAGCAAGCCGCTCCGGCACCGTCTCGACCACCAGGTCCAGCCCCGCCGGCAGCTCCGTGGCCGAGGCCACGCGCAGCACGCCGTGCGACACATGCTCGACCTGGGCCGGTTTCAGCTTGCCGCGTTTGGCGCCAGCCTGGGCCACGTCGGCCAGCGTCTGCTGCACGGCGCGGCTGCGTGTGTCGTCGGGTTCGACGACCGTGACCTGCCAGCCGGCTGCCGCGTAGACATAGGCGATGCCTACGCCCATGGTGCCCGCGCCGACCACGGCCATGGCAAGCGCCGACGGGGAACCATTAGTAGTGGAAGTCATGTGCTTGTCCTCCGATGGATGTTTACCCGCGTGGTGATAGGCCGCCCGTGGCGGGGCGGCTTTTCGTCAAGGCGCAAATGAAACACGCCGGCCGGCGTGTGGAGCAAGGCCGAGGGGCCCCGCGAAAAGATCAGTTGCCGTTGGCTGCCGGAGTGCTCGTGCGGTGCCGGCGCATATCCTTGGCGCACACCATGGCCAGTACCAGCGAGGCCACGCGTTCGGACGCATCTTCCTTGGTCAGGCGCCCGCCGGAGCGGAACCATACCTGCGACCAGCCGACGATGCCGACGATGGCCAGCGCCGTCAAATGCACATCCTCGACCGTGAACTCGCTCTGCGCCACGCCCTCTTCCAACACCGCGGTAAGACGATGGTCGAACTCGCGCCGCAACCGGTTGATGGACTCGCGGTCCCCAAGCGCCAGTTCCTTCTCTTCGCGGCTGTAGATCACCGCGTGCGCCTGGTGGTTGAGCACCGTCAGCATGAAGTCGCGCGCTATCGCCGCCAGCTTCTCCGTCGGCGTGCCCTGCTGGGCCACGGCGCGCATCAGCGACTCGTGCGAGACGCGTGTGCCCCGCATGCAGATCTCGGCCAGCAAATCGCTCTTGGACCTGAAATGCGCATAGATGAAGGGCTTGGTGACGTGGATCGCGTCGGCCACCTGCTCCAGCGTCGTGCGGGCATAACCCTGGTGGTAGAACAGATCCACCGCCGCGGCAACAATGCTCTCGCGCTTGAGACGCCAGATGGCGTCGCGGATATCTTCGGGCGCATTCGGGTCGCCCGAGGGCCGGCGCGCGGTCCGGCTGGCCATGGCCTTGGAGACCGGGCGGGGTTTCGCGAGTGTCTTCATGGTTATGAGCATATCCCATGACAAAGCTGCCATTGAAGGCGCGCTCATGCATGGCTGCCTCCGTTGATTTGTATGCCCTGTCCGGTGATGTGGCTGGACAAATCGGAGCAGAGGTAAAGCATCAGGTTGGCCACTTCCTCGGGCAGCGCGTAGCGGCCATCGGGAATGGAAGCGGTGCGCTGTTCGCGCAGGCTTTGCGCGCTGCCCGGGGCCTGGCCGGCCTCGATGTCGCGCAGCATGGGCGTGTCCACGGGGCCAGGGCAAACCGCGTTGATACGGATTCCCTTGCGCGCCACCTCGAGCGCGGCCGACTTGGTCAGGCCCAGCACCGCATGTTTGCTGGCGGCATAGGGGCTCAGGTTGCGCACGCCGATATAGGCGCCCAGCGAGGCGGTGTTGACGACGGCGCCGCTGCGCTGCGCAATCATCACCGGCAGCACATGCTTTAGCCCCAGAAACACGCCGCGCACATTGATCGCCATCACCTTGTCGAACAGCTCGTCCGGATAGTCGACCAGCGGCAGGATGCTGCCCTGCCAGGCGGCGTTGTTCATAAAAATGTCGATGCGGCCCCAGGCGTCGCGGGCCGCAGCCACGTAGTTCGCTACATCTTCTGAGCGGCTGACGTCCGCGGCTACGAACTTCGCCGTGCCGCCGCGCCGGAGTATCTGCGCCTCGGTTTCCGCGCCGCTCTCAAGCGACAGGTCCACCACCAGCACCTTGGCGCCCGCATCCGCCAGCGCCAGGCACACTGCGCGGCCAATGCCGCCGCCGGCACCGGTGACTATGGCCACCTTGCCGCCGAAGTCGAAAGTCATTGGCGCCCCCACGCTCTGCACTGCGTGTCATCGCTGTACATGCCACCGCCAAAGGCGGTGGCTCTTCGCCCCGTCCCTGTCTGCGCAGGCAGACAGGGAGCCGCGGGGCTCAGCCCCGAGGGGGCTTTCGCTTGCTTGAAGCGGTTCTGCGCTGCGCTCATGCCTTGACCGCGGCTGCCGCGGAACGCATGTCGAAGCCCGTATAACCTTCAGCCGCGCATTTTTGCAGGACCCGGCGGTAACCACGCACACCACCTGAATAAGGCAGGAAGACACGCGGTTTGCCAGGCATCTCGGCGCCGTTGTAGTAGGAATTCGTCGTCATGTAGATGGTCTGCTTGGCCTTCTCGTTGACATGCTCCACCCAGGCCGCCTCGGCTTCGGGCGTGGCCTCGAACACCGCGTGCTGCTCGGAATCCATTTCGTTGATCAGCGTGGCCAGCCAGTCGATCTGTTCCTCGGTGGAAAGCAGCACATTGCTCAGCAGCGAAGGGCTACCCGGCCCGACGACGATCAACATGTTCGGGAAACCCGCCACCGCCACACCCAGCTGGGTCACCGGGCCGTGGGCCCATTTCTGTTTCAGCGTCAGGCCGCCGCGGCCGACGATCTCGGGTTTCAGCAGCGAACCGGTGAGGGCGTCGAAGCCGGTGGCGAAGATGACCATGTCGAACTCGTGCAGCTTCGCCGCTGTGCGGATGCCTTCCGGCGTGAACTCGACGATGGGCGACTCGCGTATGTCGGCCAGTTCGACGTTGTCGCGATTGAAGGCCTGAAAGTACCCGCTGTCCACCGATGGGCGACGGGCGGCGAATGGATGGTCCTTCGGAATAAGCTTGTCGCGCAGCGCCGGGCTCTCGATGGCGCTGGCGATCTTGCGGCGCACGAATTCCGCTGCCGTGTCATTGGCCTCCTTGCTCAACAGCAGGTCGAAATAGGCCAGTGCGAAACCGAAGCCGAGCCTGTGCCAGGCCGCCTCGTAGACAGCCTCGCGCTCCTCGGGCGTCGCGTCCAGCGCGGATTTCTTGTTCGGCACGAAGCCCAGTCCGGTGGGCGAGTTGAGCGCCTGCTCGCGGCGGGCGCGGTAGTTGGCCTTGACCCGGCGGTCTTCCTCGTCGGAGACCGGCGCATTGGACGCGGGAACGCTGTAGTTGGGCGTGCGCTGGAACACGGTCAGGTGCTTGGCCTTCTTGGCTATCACTGGTGTCATCTGCATGCCCGACGACCCGGTGCCGATGATGGCCACCCGTTTGCCATCGAACTCGACCTTGTGCTTGGGCCAGACGCCGCTGTGGATGATTTCGCCCTTGAAGCTCGACTGACCCGGGTAGTCCGGGGCCTTGGTGGTCGACAGCTGGCCCACAGCCAGCACAAAGTACTGAGCCGACACCTGGCGGCCATCTTCGGTAGTGACGGTCCAGCGCATGCTCGCCTCGTCGTAGGCGGCGCGTTTCATGCGGCTGTTGAAGCGAATGTCTTTGCGAAGGTCGAAACGCTCGACCACATGGTTGATATAGCGCAGAATTTCTGGCTGGGTGGCGTAACGCTCGGACCAGCGCCATTCCTGTTCAAGCTCCGGAGAAAAACGGTAGGAATAGTCGAAGCTCTCGACGTCGCAGCGAGCGCCGGGATAACCGTTGTGGTACCACACGCCGCCCACGTCGGCGGCACCCTCCAGCACCACCACTTTCTTGCCCATGCCGCGCAAGGTGTACAAGGCCCGCAGCCCCGCGAAGCCTGCCCCGATAACCACCACATCTGCTTGATCCATGTATTTGTCTCCAGAAATAAGTCTTGGGCCGGAAAGCGACTCCCTTTTTACGCGCACGGTACCCGTTTTTTAGGGTTTTGGCAAAGTCATATCTGATGCGTACTTTTACATACTAATGAGTAAATAGCAACCATAATTTTATATCCGACAAAAGCCCATGGTCTTAGAAGAAACCCTTATTCCACGCTGTTTGCAAGACGGTAGACAAAAATACCCATGGGTAATACAATTTGCCGAAAACCGCCTTTGCGATAAGAATAATAGAAGGAAACACCATGCACACACGCCTGTCAAACCCACCATCGTCCGCCGCCGATACCACGCCTGCGCCGCAGGCCGGCGGATTCGGCGGCATCGCCGAGCGCCAGCAGGCGCTGTGGCGCCGTTACCCCGAGTGGCAGCCGCGTAGCTTTGACCAAGTGTTGGACTCGGTTGCGGCCGGGTTCCCGGACCGCCCCTACGTCATCACCGACGAACGCAGCTGGACCTACCGCGACATCCAGCGCTGGTCCGAGCGTCTGGCCGCCGGCCTGGTGCAGGCCGGCGTGCGCCCGGGCGACCACGTCGGCCTGCTGCTTGCCAACTACCCGGAGTTCGTGGCGATCAAGTTCGCCATTGCGCGCGCCGGCGCCGTGGCGGTGCCGATCAACTACCTGAACCGCCGCGACGAACTCGGCTACGTGTTGCGCCAGTCGGACGCCGTGTTGCTGGTTACCATGGACCGTTTCCGCGGCCTCGAGTACCTGCGCTTCCTGGACGAACTCGCGCCGGGTTGGGAACACCGGGGTGGCGGCGAGATTTTCCCCAAGCTCAAGCGTTTGGTGGTGTTCACTACGGGTGGCGAGCCGGTGCGCGCCGGCGTGACAGCCCTGGCCGACTTCGGCGCCGACGCCGGGCCCTGGCAGCCGATCATTCACCCAGGGCCGGCGTCCAACGCCGACATCATCTACACCTCGGGCACCACCGGCTCTCCCAAGGGCGTGATGCTGACCCACGACATGGTGCTGCGCACCGCCTTCGGCAGCACCTACGGCCGCGCTTTCGAGGACGGGCACCGCATCGTGTTCTCGCTGCCGATGTACCACGTATACGGCTACGTCGAGGGCTTGCTGGCGGCCATGTTCGTGGGTGGCTCCGTGGTGCCGCAACTCAAGTTCGACGCGGCTGAGACCCTGCGCGCCATCGAGCGGCACCGCGCCACCGACGTGTTGCTGATTCCGACCATGACGCTGGCGCTGCTGGACGAACTGAAGCACAACAGCTACGACCTGTCGTCGCTGCACTTCGTGATTTCCTCCGGCGGCCGCTCGCCAGCCTACATCTGGCAGCAGATCTTCGACCTGCTGGGTCCGGCCGAGTTGACCAGCGGTTACGGCATGACCGAGGTCACCGCCTCGAGTACCGTGACCCGGCCTGACGACCCGATGGAACGGCTGCTGACCACCAATGGCCGGCTGCGCGACGTAGGCCCCGCCGGCGACCCCGCGAACGGCGGCAAACTGGTGGTCTACCGCGTGGTCGATCCCGACACCGGCGCGGAAGTCGCGCCGGGGAAAATCGGCGAGCTGCAGGCCAGCGGAATAGGCGTGACCGCCGGTTATTACAACAAGCCCGAGGCCACGGCCACCGCTTTCACGGCCGACGGCTGGCTGCACACCGGCGACCTGGGAACCCTGGACGCCGAGGACTACCTGACGCTGGCCGGACGCCTCAAGGAGTCCTACCGCTGCGGCGGCGAACAGGTGCTGCCGAGCGAGATCGAGGACCTGCTCGTAACCCACCCGGCGGTGCTGCAGGCGCACGTGGTGCCGGTGCCTGACCTGCGCATGGGCGAGGTCGGTGTGGCCTACGTGGTGCTGCGCGACCAGCCTGCGGTCACACCCGCCGAGCTGATCGAATTCTGCAACGCGCGGCTGGCGCGCTTCAAGTTGCCCCGGCACGTATTGCCCATACGCGCCGAAGACATCCCGGCCACACCCTCCGGCCGCGCACGCAAGTTCCTGCTGGTCAAGATGGCCACCGAGACGCTGGGTCTTTGATGATCGCTCGCCATGCACCGAACCTCTGACAACATGTTGCGTTCGAAAGTCATGGGCTGGAGGCCGTCTCACAGGCATGCGCATATCTGTAGTCGCACGCCTGCGCTTCTACAGGCCGAGGAGGCCGTGGTGGGTAGCTCCGCGGCTGTCATTCCGGCCTCGCGGCCTCCCTTCTTTATGCCGCTGCGCTACCCACCCCAGCCTCCTCGGCAGGGACGATGGTGGACACACCGCGATTGGGTCCGGCACGCTCACCATCCTCGCGGGATCAGGTCGGCGGGGCGCTCAGCGCAGCGGCATAAAGGAGGAGAGCCGCGAGGCTCGGGGGACAGCCGCGGAGCTGAGTGCGCCGTCGGCATGATCCCGTACAAACGCCTGCGCTTGACCAGAACTGAACGCAATACCGCATAAACCCGAACCCAAGGAACAACGATGCAAACAAGTACCCAAAACGGAACCGCTGCCGACTACCTGATCACCACCGAAACACCCGTGGGCTACGAGCTCATGGGCGTGAAGAAGAAGGCGGCGATACAGCTTATGGGCTCGCGCCTGTGGGGCCGCTTCAACCCCAACCACTGGGACCCGGTCTACGCGGCCGCAACCGGGCTCAAGGCACCGATACAGACCGGCGAGATGTGCTCGGCCTACATCGCCGAGATGTGCGTCAACCACTTCGGCGCCAGCTTCTTCAAGAACGCCCGCGTGGTCTGCAAATACGTTGGCTCCACCCTGGCCAACGAGGTAATCACCACCCACGGCGTGGTGCGCGAGAAGACCCCCAAGGGCAAGGGCTACCGCTTCAAGGTGGACATCTGGGCCGACAACGAGGCCGGCGAGAAAAAAACCGTCGGATGGGTCGAAGTCGACGTCGGCGTCTGACTGCCTTGTGCACCATTTCAAGCAACACATTACTTAGGACATTGCCATGAGCGAACATAACGTGAAGACCGACAGCCTGCGTCCGATGAGCGAAATCCAGATCCGCCAGACGCGTGAATTCATCGATGGCCTGGCGTCCAAATCGCAAACCTACTGGGACATGATCACGGTCGGGGACTCGTTGTCGCGCGAGCTGCACATCACGCCCGAGCTGGTAATCCTGTATGCCGACGCGGTGGAGGACTTCAACCCCTGGTTTGAGGGCTGGCGCATGAACACCTGGAACATCCCCGGTGAATCACCGTTCGGCGGGGCCATCGTGCCACCGCTGCTGGTGTCGCATTTCGTGCTGTCGGTGCAATTCGACCACACCAAGCCGTTCGCGATCGGCTCCATACACACCTTCCACGACTCCGAGATTCTCGAGCCCATTCCCGTGGGCGCCACGGTGCGCATCACCGCCAAAGCGATCGACAAATACGTCAAGCGCGAACGCCGCTACGTGCGCCACGAAGTCACGGTCGAGGACGTGGCCAAGGGCACGCTGTATTTCCGTGAGACCCGCGACATCATGTCTCTCTGAAAAGACGTTGATCCATGACCGGCAGCCAAACCATTTCCCAGCTTCTGCACCGTACGGCCAGACGCCACCCGCTCAAGTGCGCCATCCGCTGCGGCGATGTCGCCTGGACCTACGCCGAGTTCTCGGCGCTGTGCGAGCGCCTGGCCGCCGGTTTGCACCAGGAGGGCGTGGTCAAAGGCTCGCATGTTGCGGTGCTGTCGCGCAATTCGCATGCCTTCGCCGCGCTGCGTTTCGCGCTTGCGCGTATAGGCGCGGTGCTGGTCCCGATCAATTTCATGCTCATGGCCGAAGAAGTGGCCTACATCCTGCGCCATGCCGGCGCACGTGTGCTGGCGCTGGATGAAGGCTTGGCTGCACTCGGGCGCCGCGCCGCTGCCTTGAACACTCAGGTAGAGAAATTTATTGCATTGCCCGGCGAATCGTCGCCCGAGCCCCAGGGCGAAGACATGCTCGGTTTCTCGCGGCTGGCCGCCACCACCGGCGCACTGCCCGAGATACCGTTGGCCGCTGCCGACCTGGCGCAGATTGTCTATACCAGCGGCACCGAGTCCCTTCCCAAAGGCGCCATGCTGACGCACGAAGCCGTGATCTGGCAGTACGTGAGTTGTATCGTCGACGGGGAGATGAGCGGCGACGATACCGTCCTGCATTCCTTGCCGCTGTACCACTGCGCCCAGCTCGACTGTTTCCTGGGGCCTGGGGTCTATCTGGGATCGACCAACGTCATCACTGGTATTCCGTCGGCTGAAAATCTCCTGCCCATGATGGGGCGCCACGCAATCACCTCTTTCTTTGCGCCGCCGACGGTCTGGATATCGCTGCTGCGCTCACCGCTTTTCGACGGCGCCGACCTGTCCTCGCTGCGCAAGGGTTATTACGGCGCATCCATCATGCCGGTTGAAGTGTTGCGCGAAATTCAGCGCCGCCTGCCCCAGGTGCGACTGTGGAACTTCTATGGCCAGACCGAGATTGCTCCGCTGGCAACCGTGCTGAAACCGGAAGACCAGATGCGCAAGCCCGGCTCGGCCGGCAAACCCACGCTCAACGTGGAGACGCGTGTTGTTGACGACGCCATGCAGGACGTGTTACCGGGCGAAATCGGCGAGATCGTGCACCGCTCGCCGCAATTGCTGTCCGGCTACTTCAATGATCCCGAGCGCACGGCGGCGGCTTTTGCGGGTGGCTGGTTCCACAGCGGCGACCTGGCGGTAATGGACGAAGAGGGTTATATCAGCGTCGTCGACCGCAAGAAGGACATGATCAAGACCGGCGGAGAAAACGTGGCAAGCCGTGAGGTCGAGGAGGCCATCTACGCCATGCAGCAGGTCAGTGAAGTTGCGGTGGTCGGGCTGCCGCACCCGCTGTGGGTGGAAGCGGTGGTGGCGGTGGTCGTGCTCAAGCAGGGGCAAGTATTACGTCCGGACGAAGTGGTGGCCTTCTGCCAGCAGCGGCTGGCGGGATTCAAAGTGCCCAAGGCGGTGGTCTTCATGGCAACCTTGCCCAAGAATCCGAGTGGCAAACTGCTCAAGCGCGAATTGCGCCAGCAGTTCCAGGAGCACTTCAAGTCATAGGCAATGCTGCACGCCGTGCCAGCGGCTTGAACCGATGAATCCACCCTGTCAGGCGGTCGCGGGCTCCGCCAGAAACCCGCGGATCAGCGGCGCGACACGCTCCGGATGGGTGATCATGAAGAGGTGGCCGTCATCCACGACATGGAGTTGCGAGCGCGGGATCAGTTTGGCCATCAGCCGGGCATTGACCAAGGGGATCAGTGGGTCGTCGTTGCCCGCCAGCACCAGGGTGCGCTGCTTGAGGAACGGAAGCCAGGGCAGGCTGCTCCATCCCAACAGCGCCAGTTGTTGATAGAGATAAGCACGCCAATGCGGACGCGACAACAGGGAGCGGTGGTTCTCGACCAGCTTTGGATTACGCCGCACCTCACCGCCATACAGAGTGGGGGCGATACGGCGCAGGTACTGGAGGTCCGTGAAGCGCCGCGAATTGAACATCTTCGCCAACACAAAGGGCGAGCCGGGAACCATGAGCGAGCCATGGGTGGTCGAAGCCAATACCAGCCTGTGGCAGCGTTCCCGGCAGGTCCTGGCAAATTGCTGTGCCAGCGCGCCACCCCAGGAGAGTCCCAGCACGTCCACCGCGCCAGCGTAGCCCATGCTGGTGAGCATGCGATCTATCTGCCGCGCCAGGCCGGACATCCGATACGGTGACCAGGGAAGTGCCGACCCGCCCAGACCGGGTACGTCAAAGGCGATGGTTTCGATGCCATCCAGCGCATACATCAATGGCGCCAGCAACTCCAGACTCGCGCCAATGCCGTTGATAAGCAGCAGCGGCCTTCCCCGTCCGGGCCGCACGCACACGCGCACCGTACGGCCGTCGAACCTGACGGTCTTTACTTCGATATCGCGCAAACCGGCTTGTCGCGCCGTCACGCAGCAACCGCCATGACCAGCGTCGTCGCCGAAGTGCCGAGTGATTGCCCGACCAGATTCGGCAGTGTTTCAAGGCTTAAGGCCGGAGTTGTCATGCAAGGGATGGTTGAAGGTTTCAGGATTTATGCAAAACATAGCTGCCGGGAGCCGCAGCTATGGGGAGATATTTTGCACTACCCAGCGCTTTGGGGGCAGCACGCTTGCGACCGCCTTGCGCAAGCGTCCATTCGGACCACACCTCCCACCAGGTGCCGGTCTTCTGCGTGCACTTTTCGCGCCAGGCGTCGGCGTCTTCCATCGGCTTGGGGCCGACCAGGTAACTCGCCTTGGGATTTCCCGGTGGATTGACCAGGCTGGCGATGTGGCCGGAGTTGCTGAGCACAAACTGGCTCTTGCCGCCGAGCAGCTGGGTGGTACGGTAACACGCCTTCCAGGGCGTCAGGTGGTCGGTCAAGGCGCCGGTGGCGAACACCTCCTGCTTGATAGTCTTCAGGTCGATAGCCACGCCCAGGACCGTCAGCCCGCCCGGTTTGGTCAGCAGGTTGCCTTCGAACAGATCGAGAAACTGGCCGTGCAGTTTCCCCGGCAGGTTGGTGCCGTCCACGCTCCAGGCCAGGATATCGAACGCCGGGGGTTCCTTGCCCATCAGGTAATTGTTGGACCAGTAGTTCCACACCAGGTCGTTGGGGCGCATCCAGGCGAACACATTGGCCAGGTTGCTGGCGGGCAGGATGCCCTTGGATGCGGAGCGCTTTCGTCCCAAGGACAGGATGGGCCCGGCGTTGAAGGCGCCGATGGGCGCCTCCACCCCGAAGTCCAGCAGCATGACGCCGAAACCCGCGGCATTGACCCGTTTGTCGCCGCGCGCCGCCATCACCGCCAGCATCAACGTGGTGATGATGCCTCCCGCGCACATGCCCAGGGTGTTGATCTGCTTGCTGCCGCTGATCTTGCATACCGCATCAACCATGTCCAGGCAGGTCTGCACGTAGTCATCCAGGCCCCAGGCCGCATGCTCCGCCTCCGGATTGCGCCAACTCGTGACGAACATCGGGATGCCCTGGGAAACTGCATATTCGACAAAGCTGCGCTTGGGCGCCAGATCCATGAAGTAGTACTTGCCGATCGGCGGCACGATCAACAGCGTGGGCCGCTCGCAGACTTGCGCGGTGGTCGGCTGGTACTGGATCAGCTCCACCATCTCGTTGCGGAAGACGACCGCGCCGGGTGTGACGGCGATGTTTTCTCCCACCTTGAAGACATCTTTTGGTGTCTGGCGCGGCATGCCCTTGTTGTGCACCAGGTCGGCGAACAGATTCTTCATGCCGTCGGCCAGGCTGGCGCCTCCGGTCTCAAAGGCGTGCTTGAGGGCCGCCGGATTGCCCAGCAAGGTATTTGTCGGCGCGAGCGTGCTCGTGAGCACCCCGGTGAGAAACCGGTTGCGCACGCGGCCGCGCCAATGCGGGTTGTCCTCGGCCAGGCGGTCAGCCGCCTCGCAGAACGCCAGGTAGCCCTGGCCCAGGCGGCGGTACATGGGATGCTCACGCCAGGCCGGATCGGCAAAGCGCGGGTCCTTGGCCGGCACCTCGCGCTCATTCAGACCCACCATGGTCCTGGCCAGTTCACCATACAGTTTCAAGGAGGCACCGGCCAGCCCAGCGACGCCATTGCCAATGGATTTGGATCTGGACGCTGCGCGACCCACCATCTCCGACGTGGTGTTGGCAGCGGCAGGGTCTTGCCCGCCAGACTTGCGGGGCTGTTTCACTGCGCCATCAGGGCTGCTACGACGAATTACCATGTCTCGCTCCTTGCCGTCTCGGTTGCGGCTGTTCAAAGTCTAAGCGCTTCATTGAATTGTGGGAAGTCCCAGTCTCTGTGAAGTCCCCGTGAAGTTTGAAGGGTCTCGCGTTTGGCGACATCCGGACTAATACTGATATCGGGAGATCAAAAGCTCATACGCCGCCGCGCAGCGGCAATGTAAAACTGAAGGTGGAGCCTGCGCCCAGGGCGCTTTTCACACGCATAGTCCCGCCGTGCAGCCCTACAAGGCGCTTGGCCAGCGCCAGCCCGAGGCCGGTGCCTTCTGCCTTGCGCGGGCCGCTCGCTCCCATCTGTGTGAATTCCTCAAACAAAGAGGCCCGGTCCTCGGGAGCGATACCGATGCCGAAGTCACACACCGAGATCGCCAGCATGGCGTCCAGCGGTATCGCGGTAACCACGATAGCGCCGCCATCGGGCGTGAACTTCACCGCGTTGGACAGAAGGTTCAGCATGATCTGCTTGAGCATGGGCCTGATAGGCCGCAGCTTGCCAGATTTGCGGCCTTACAACCACCGGCACATAACCGGTTGATCGGGCGCGCATATAAATGTCCGCCGCCCGGTTCGGTGCCAGCGTGATAGGGAACACGAAGTCGGAGGTCGGCAATGGCCGGTCGGCGAAGGGACGGGTCGAGTTGGCCGACTGGCGCTGGCAGATGCCGCTTTCGCCGGGCGAAAACAACGCGATCTCCTGCAAGGTTCGGCTGCCGCTGTCCAACCACCAGGTAGCGGCTTTGTCCGACGGCCGGCAGGGTGATTGCCGACTCGACGCACGCGCTCACGCTGCGCGAAGCGGCCTACCCCCCGGTTCAATACATCCCGCGGGCCGATGTCGACATGACGCTGCTGGAGCGCACCGAGCATTCGAGTTATTGCCCTTACAAAGGCGACGCCGCCTACTACAGCATCCCCGTCGGTGGGGGATCGCGCGGTCAACGCCGTGTGGACCTATGAAGTCGCGTACGAGCCGGTCGCGCAAATCGCCAGCCACATTGCCTTCTATTCCGACCGCGTCGACGCCATCGTCGAACAGGCCTCCTGAACCACACCCCCATGGCATTGCCATGATCGGGGCCAAGGCGAAAATCGAACGCCTGCTTGCGCCCACTGCCGCGCCGTTGCTGGCCCGCTTCCCTGACATTCGCGCCAGGGGTCCGGGGTGTCAGGCCCGGTCAGACAAAAGCGAAAGGCACCTGAACGCCCGCTGCACGAACGATGGACGCAAACTGCGACTCGAACATCTCGGTGCCCGACACGCCAACGGCCGGTTGCTCTTTGCGCATGTACAAGCGCGACCCGTCGCGTCCGGTCGCGGTTACCTCTGCAATGGCCACGTCCAAC
>JANLPN010000167.1:0-6874 GCA_031367285.1 Betaproteobacteria bacterium
TGTGTTCACCATGCACGTGGACGGCCCCAAGGTGATTGTGGAGACGGCCGCCAAACGCGGCAAGATGGTCTGCGGTTACCACGCCAGCCAGGCCAAGCTGGCGCCCGCCGCTTACCTGACCGGTGCCGAGTGGAACTGGCTCACCGCCTACAACGTTTTCCTCGATGCGGCGCGCACCGGCAAGCCACATCCCAACTTCCTGCGCGGCGGTCTGAAGGAGGGCTACGTCAAGATGTCGGCTTACGGTTCCATGGTGCCCGACGCGGCCAAAAAGATGGCCGACGACACCAAGGCCAAGATGGTGGCCGGCAGCTTCGACATCTTCAAGGGCCCGCTCAAGGACAACAAGGGCGCAACGGTGATCCCGGCCGGCAAGTCCTACAAGCAGAACGACCTCGAACTTGAGAAGATGAATTACCTGGTTGAAGGCGTCAACGGTTCCGTATAGCCCGATCTTCGACCCGTAACGGGCGAATCGAACCAACTGGATAGCGAGGGTACGCACCATGCAATCTGCGTTGAAGGAAGCCCTGCTGCCGATCTCGGCCATTGCTGCCGCGCTGCTGCTGTTCGGCCTCTTTGTCTGGTTCGCAGGCGTCAACCCGGCCGAGGTCTGGCTGCTGTTGTTCAAGGGTGCTTTCGGCGACTGGTACTCTTGGCAGAACACGCTGCAGCGCGCTGCACCGCTGATGCTCACCGCCTTGTGTGTTGCGATTCCGGCACGTGCCGGGCTGGTCGTCATCGGTGGCGAAGGCGCCTTTGTGCTGGGTGGACTGGGTTGTGCCGCTTTGGCCCAACTCGTGCCGCTACCGGCCAATATCGCTGGCACGGTGCTGGTGTGCCTGGCCGGCGCCATGGCTGGTGCCTTGTGGATTGCGCTGGCGGGCTGGTTGCGCCAATACCGCGGCATCAACGAGACCATCAGCAGCCTGCTGCTGGCCTACGTGGCGATCGGCATTTTCAAGCATCTTACGGAGGGCGTGTTGCGGGACCCCAGCAGCCTGAACAAGCCGTCCACCTATGCGCTGGCTGAAGGCCTGCGCATCAGCGGGATTGCCGGCTCAGACGTCCACTGGGGCCTGGTGCTTGGGGTAGTCGCCTGCCTGGCCTCGGGGCTGTGGCTGCGCATCACGCCGTCCGGTTTTGCATTGCGCGTGGTCGGTGGAAACCCGCGTGCGGCCCAGCTCGTGGGCCTGCCGGCCTCGAAGCTGATTCTTCTGGCCTGTGCATTGGGCGGCGGCGCTGCCGGTCTGGCCGGCGCGGTGGAAGTGGCAGCCGTGCATACCAATGCCAACGCGTCGCTGATAGCGGGTTACGGCTACGCGGGCATCCTGGTATCGTTTATCGCCCGCCACCACCCGGTGGCCGTGATTCCGGTGGCGATCCTGTTTGGCGGCTTTGGTGCAGCCGGCAGCCTGTTGCAGCGCCGGCTCGGTTTGCCCGACGCCTCGGTGCTGCTGCTGCAGGGGATTGCGTTCGTGCTGATCCTGGCCAGTGAAGCCCTGCGGGATATGGACTGGAAGGCGCTGTGGGCGCGGCTGGCCCGCTCGGCCGAGCCGTCCACCAGACCGAGTGCGGCACAGGCCGCGATGGGGGACAAAGTAGCATGACATCTGATCAAGTGCTAATTTTTCTGGCGGGCATTGTGGGCGGTGCATTACGCGTCGGTGCGCCGTTTCTGTTCGTCAGCCTGGGCGAATGCCTGACCGAAAAATCGGGGCGCATCAACCTGGGGCTGGAGGGTGTGCTGGTGCTCTCCGCCATGTCGGCATTTGGTGCCTCCTACCTGAGCGGTTCGCCCTGGATCGGTGTACTGGCAGCGGCCGCCACCGGCGCGCTGCTGGCCGCCCTGCATGGCGTGTTGTGTTCCTTGCCGCGTGTCAACGACGTGGCCACCGGTATTGCCTTGATGCTGCTGGGTACCGGGCTGGCTTTTTACCTGGGCAAGCCGCTGATACAGCCGCAGGCCGCGCAGCTGCCGGCCATCGCCCTGGGCAACTGGAGCGACTCGTCGGCCGTGCGCTCGGCCTTGCAGGTCAATGCGCTGGTACCTATTGGCGTGGTCATCGCGCTGGCCATGGGCTGGTTTTTTGCCAACACCCGCGCCGGCCTGTTGGTGCGTATGGCGGGCGACTCTGCCAACGCAACGCGGGCGCTGGGTTATTCGGTATCGGGCATCCGTATTGCGGCCACGGCCGCGGGCGGCATGATCGCCGGCCTGGGCGGAGCGTCGCTCACGCTGTTCTACCCCGGCAGCTGGAACGAAGGCATCTCCAGCGGCCAAGGCCTGATCGCCGTGGCCCTGGTGATTTTCGCGCGCTGGAGTCCGCTGCGCTGCGTGGGTGCGGCGATGCTGTTTGGCGGCGCCGGCGCGATCGGCCCGGCCCTGCAGTCGGTGGGGGTGGGCTGGGGCTACCACCTGTTCAATATTGTTCCCTATGTGCTCACGCTGGTGATCCTGGTGATTACCTGCAAGCCTGGCGCCATCGTGCCCGGCAGCCCGGGAGAACTTGGTGCCAAATAAGGAGGTGCGATGTCTGGACTCGGCGGACTCAATAAATCGGCGAACGGCGTAGTGCTGGGCCTGGTGCAACTGCAGTTGCCCGTGGTCAAGACGGCGGCCGACCTGGCGGCCCAGACCCAGCGCATCTGCGACATGGTGGCCAAGGCGCGGCGCAACCAGGGCACGATGGACCTGGTGGTGTTTCCCGAATATTCGCTGCAGGGCTTGTCGATGGACACCAGAGCGGAAATCCTGTGTACGCTGGACGGCCCGGAGGTGGCGGCTTTCAAGCAGGCCTGTGTGGCCAACAGCATCTGGGGCTGCTTTTCCATCATGGAAGCCAACCCCGGCGGCAACCCCTACAACAGCGGCCTGATCATCGATGCCACCGGCGGCATACGGCTCTATTACCGCAAGCTCCACCCCTGGGTGCCCGTGGAACCCTGGGAGCCCGGCAATCTGGGCGTGCCGGTATGCGACGGACCCAACGGCAGCCGGCTGGCGCTGATCATCTGCCACGACGGCATGTTTCCCGAGATGGCGCGCGAGGCCGCCTACAAGGGCGCTGAAATCATCATCCGTACCGCGGGCTACACGGCACCGATCCGACATGCCTGGAACATCACCAACCAGGCCAACGCGTTCTGCAACCTGGCCTATACCGCCAGTGTCTGCATGTGTGGCAGCGACGGCAGCTTCGACTCCATGGGAGAAGGCATGTTCTGCAATTTCGACGGCACGGTACTGGTGGCCGGCGGTGGCCGCGTGGACGAAATCATCACCTGCGAATTGCGGCCCGACCTGGTGCGCGAGGCGCGCAGCGGCTGGGGCGTGGAGAACAACATTTACCAGCTCTACCACCGCGGTTACGTGGCCGTGTCAGGTGGGGCCCAAGACTGCCCCTACACCTATATGCACGACATGGCGGCCGGGCGCTACCAGCTGCCCTGGGGGGTGCAGGTGACCGACGGCACATCGTGTGGCTTCGAGGCGCCTACACGCAGCTACCGTGGGCCTGAAGTCAATCCGCTGGTTGCGGAATCGACGGCGCCGGCGCTCAGGAGCAAGGAGTGATGGAACGCTTTGTACAAGCCAATCCCTATGCCTGGCCATGGAACGGCGATCTGACTGCGGCGAACACCGCCCTGATCGTGATCGACATGCAGACCGACTTCTGCGGCGTCGGTGGTTATGTGGACAAGATGGGTTACGACATCTCGCTCACGCGCGCTCCCATAGAGCCTTTGAAACGCCTGATGGCCGCGATGCGCAAAGCCGGTTATGCCGTGATACATACGCGTGAGGGGCATCGCCCCGACCTGTCCGACCTGCCAGCCAACAAACGCTGGCGTTCGCGCCAGATCGGCAGCAACGGCGTGGGCATCGGCGACGCCGGGCCCTGCGGCCGTGTGCTGGTGCGGGGTGAGCCGGGCTGGAACATCCTTCCCGAGCTGGCTCCACTGCCGGGCGAGGTGGTGATAGACAAACCCGGCAAGGGTTCGTTTTGCGCTACCGACCTGGAGCTGGTGCTGCACACGCGCGGCATCACCAACCTGGTGTTGACCGGCATCACCACCGACGTCTGTGTACACACCACCATGCGCGAGGCCAACGACCGGGGTTTCGAATGCCTGATCCTGTCCGACTGCACGGCCGCGACCGACCCGGGCAACCATGAAGCGGCGCTCAAGATGGTCACCATGCAGGGCGGTGTGTTCGGTGCCCATGCGGCGTCGCAGGCCTTGATCGAAGCCATTCAATGAGGACCGCGGCATGACGCTTCATATAGACCCCATGCCGGCGCCCACCGGGGCCATGGCCCTTGAGACTTATGACCTGACCAAGCGTTTTGGGCCGTTCACCGCGCTGGACCATGTGACCATGAAAGTGGCGCCGGGCACGGTACACGCCTTGCTGGGCGAAAACGGCGCGGGCAAAAGTACGCTGGTCAAATGTATTGCCGGTTTCCAGCGCCCCGACGAAGGCAGCGTGGTGACCGACGGGCGCGAGCAGGACATCGCCAACCCCGTAATCGCGCGCGCGCTCGGAATCGGCATGGTGTACCAGCATTTCACGCTGGCGCCCGGCATGACGGTGGCCGAAAACCTGCTGCTGGCCGGCAGCACAGTGCCCGCGTTGATCGACTGGAAGGCCAAGCGGGAAGAACTCAAGACCTTCCTGGCGTCCACGCCGTTCAGCCTGGACCTGGATGCGCGGCCACAGGAACTGGCGGCGGGCGAGAAACAAAAGCTGGAGTTGCTCAAGCAGCTCTACCTCAAGCCGCGCCTGTTGATCCTGGACGAGCCGACCTCGGTGCTGACCCCGCAGGAGGCCGACGAAGTGCTGGGCCATGTGCGTGCGTTTGCGCGCAGCGGCATGTGCACCGTGATCATCATCACCCACAAGTTCCGCGAGGTGATGGCGTATGCCGACGACGTGACGGTGCTGCGCCGTGGCAAGGCCGTGCACCATTGCACGGTGCCGTCCACCAACCCGGGCTTGCTGGCGCAAGCCATGGTGGGCGACGCTTCGGCGGCCCGGCCACAGAGTGCCGCTTCGCAAGCAGATACGCCTGAGCGGCGCATCAACAAGACGCAGGATGGCGCTTATGTGGTGACGCAGCCGGCGCCGCTCGAAGTGCGTGATCTGCAGGTGATGGGTGACCGCGGCACGCTGGCGGTGCGTGACCTGAGCCTGTCCGTTGCGTCAGGCGAGATCCTCGGCATTGCGGGCGTTTCAGGCAATGGCCAGCGCGAACTGGTGGAGGCGCTGGTGGGCCAGCGCGAGCGCGCGTCCGGCCAGGTCAAGGTGCTGGGCCAGGCCTATGCCGCCAGACGCGAGGAGAACCACCGCCTCAAGGTGCGCAGCCTGCCCGAAGAGCCTTTGCGCAATGCCTGCGTGGGTGAACTCAGCGTGGCCGAAAACATGGCGTTGCGCGACTTCGACCTGGCGCCGCTGTGCCTGGGCGGGCGCCTGCGTTTTGGCACCTGGCGCAGCCGCGCACGCGAGTGGATCACGGGCTACGGCATCAAGACCCAGGGTGAAAACGCCCCGATCCGAAGCCTGTCGGGCGGCAATGTGCAGCGCGCCGTGCTGGCGCGTGAACTGGCCGGCGACATCAACGTGCTGATCGCCGCCAACCCGGTGTTCGGCCTGGATTTCGCGGCCGTGAAGGAAATCCATGGCCGGCTGCGCGACGTGCGTACGCGCGGCGGCGCGGTGCTGCTGATCAGCGAAGACCTGGACGAACTGCTGGAGTTGGCGGACCGTATCGTGGTGATGAGCGAAGGCCGCATCGTGTTCGAGACCCCGGCTGCCAGCGCCGAGCGGCATGTGCTGGGAGCGCATATGGGCGGCGGGCACCACGACAGCACGCAAACACACACCGAGGAGGCAACGGCATGATCCGTATCGGGGCCCAGCCCTTTGACTACACGTTCGAGCTGCCGCACGCGGCGCTGGTCATCATCGACATGCAGCGCGACTTTATCGAACCCGGCGGTTTTGGCGAGACCCTGGGTAACAACGTGGCGCTGCTCTCGGCCATCGTGCCGGCCTGCCAGGCGGTGCTGGCCGGCTGGCGCCGCGCCGGCGGCCTGGTGGTGCACACGCGCGAGGCGCACGCGGCCGACCTCAGCGACTGTCCACCTGCCAAACTCAATCGCGGCAACCCTAAGCTGCGTATTGGCGACACAGGCCCCATGGGCCGCATCCTGGTAAGCGGCGAGCCAGGCAACCAGATAATTCCCGAGCTGGCTCCGGTTGCTGGCGAAATCGTGCTGGACAAACCCGGCAAGGGCGCTTTCTACGCCACGCCGTTGCAACAGCAGTTGCAGGCAGCAAAGATCACGCACCTGCTGTTCAGGGGGGTAACCACCGAGGTGTGCGTGCAGACCTCGATGCGTGAGGCCAACGACCGGGGTTACGACTGCCTGCTGCTGGAGGATTGCACGGAGAGCTACTTCCCGCATTTCAAGGCCGCGGCGGTGGCCATGATGCGGGCGCAAAGCGCCATCATCGGCTGGACGGCGACCAGCACGCAGCTGCTGTCGCAACTTGCCTCGGATCGGTAGCCGCGGACTGATAGAGTCTGGCCGTGCACAGCGCCGCTCCCCGTTCCACCACCGGCGCCAACGCGCCTGTACGTATATCGCGCGCGGACGACGTGTATGCGCAGCTCAAGCGTGACGTGGCCGAATTCACGCTGGTGTCGGGCGACCGTTTTACCGAAAACGAGTTGTGTGAACGCCTGGGGGTATCGCGCACGCCGGTGCGCCAGGCGCTGTTCCGGTTGCAGCAGGAAGGTTACGTGGAGGTGCTGTTTCGCAGCGGCTGGCGCGTATTGCCGTTCGACTTTGACCAGTTCGAACA